>QHOM01000075.1 GCA_003218785.1 Verrucomicrobiota bacterium | reverse complement strand
CTTTTGTGATCAGGTCGTTGCTCTGTTCGCTGATCGGGATGATCGATACAGCGTACGGTTCCACCTTCACTTTCAGCCCGGCCTGGTTCGCAATGTAACGCAGCGCTTCACCGAGCGGAATTTGATTGAGCGTTAGTGTAATACGCGGCTCCGCTGCTGCCGCAGCAACCACCGGGCGAGCGACAACTGGACCTGCGGTAATGGGCTTGGTTCCTCCCGTAGGAGCGCCTGCGGGCGCAGCAGCGGCACCCGGCGTCCCAGCCGCAGGCGCCACCGGGACTGGAGGAGGAGCAACCTGCCCAAGCGGCGTCATACGCAACACGATATCGACCCCTTTTTTTCCTTCGGGGGAAGGATCATTTTCCACTGCCTGTTCCCGGAGAAAATCGATCGCCTCGCGAATGCTCGCGTCGCGAAATTCAACACGTGGAATAATGATCGTATTCAGCTTGTTTGTAATTCTGGCCGTGCCGCCGGCTTCTCTCGCAAACGCTCCTGTCTCCGGGCCAACAGTCTTGCCGTACGCGTGCACGGGTTCTTCCCAGCCTTTCTCTACCTCCCAAAGGCTGCGCGCGCGCGTTTCGTCGTACGCCTCAACGCCGTGCTTATATTTAGTGTTATCGATCTGTTCCTGGCCGCGTCGAGCCGCTGTGTTGTAGGGATCGAGTTTGAGGACCTGGTCGTATCTCTTAAACGCCAGATCGTAACGGCCAGATTTGTAAAAGCCATCGGCTTCGGTGAGCAATTGTTTTACTTCTTCAACCTTGGCAAGGAAGTTCGGGCCCATCGTCTTGTTGAAGTAACCGGGCTGGCGCAAGTGGGCGAGCAACTGCGCCGCCTCACGACAGTTGGGATCGTAACGATTGCTCAAAATCTCACTCAAAATCGCCTCCGCCCCAACATAGTCACCCTGCGCGATACGCGCTTCCGCCAGGATGACTCCGCTTTTGCAAAAGCCCGCGAGCGCTTCGTCGTGGGCTTTTCCTGAAACCACTGCATCCGGCAGGTAGGTCACAGCAGTTTTAAATTCCTGGTTGGCGAGCGTATAATTTTTCGCCTTCATCGCAGCGTTGCCCTGCGCCAAGGCTGCTTCGCCTCGCGGTATCGCGGCCTGCCGCCGTTGAATTTCCTGTTGCGCTACGGAGTCTGGATTCTGCGCCGTGCCGGTGATACAAAAGATCGACAACGAAAGAAAAATGAGCGCCGGGAGTGTGGCACGGGCTTCCAGCCTGTGGGGCTGGCGGGCATCCTGCCTGCCAATGTAAATCGGCAGGCAAGATGCCTGCCGTCCCCACAGCCAAGATGGCTGTGCCACGATCGTTGTAGTGGCAGAGCCTGCCCTGAGCGATAGCCGAATGGGCGTGTCGCCTGCGTGAATCAAGGAATTGCAGCCGGCACGGCTGCCTCTAGAAGGCCAATGCGTTTTAAGGTTCTGTGGGTTTTTTTTCATAGGGGATTTACGGAGTGGCAAGACCGATTTCGATCGGCTCATTTGGTTTCTGAGCATCCACGATCACCGCCTTGGTCAGTTGAACATCTGTGACCTTATACTTGATCTCTTCCAGTGGTTTCAATGAAAATTCTTGATCTTTTCTTACTTCAAATTCGCGGCGGCCGCCCCAGGTATAGACGAAGGTGGCCACTGATTGCGGGGAGGTGGCGGCCTTTTCCTTCACGAGCGTCAGCTGCACCTTGGTGTCTTCATGTTCCAGGAGCAACTCGGAGACATCGACCTTGGTGCCATACTGATTGCGTTCGTGTTTTTCGATGAATTTCGTGATCTTAAAGCGCGTGCCGCGGATGATGTCTCCAATTTTCAAAAATTGCGTCGGTTCGCTCTGATCGAGTGAGTTGAGCGCAAATGTGGTGCCGACCCATGATGAAAACATGAATGGAAAAGGTTCCTCCGTGGCCGATACCAAATGCAATTTTGTGAGATAATCAGGGTGCGAATTTTTGTCGATTGGATTGGTGCCTCCCTGCCACTCGTCGAGATTAGTGAAGCCGTCGCCGTCGGGATCCTGATCGAGAGCATCCGCATCCTCGATGGGCAAAGCGTATTGCTCAAACCATTCATTCGGCACCGGGGCATGAACCTGCGTGTTCTGTAGCGTCGCCGGCAAACCGTTAGCGGCGATAAAATGTCTTTCCGGAACGAAAAGCCCAGAGCGCCCGGTGGATTTCCATTGAGCGGGGTGCTGGAGCTGCTCTGCGGCACGATCCAGTTCAATAGCCGTGGCCGGCGAAGACGCATTTTTTGGCGAAGGCGCCTGTTGGGCGATTAAGCGGTTCGCGAATTGGATCGCGTTCCACCAAATGGAAATCGCGGAAATAAAAAGAAAGAGCCCTGCCGCGATGAGCGCCGCGCGATCGTAATGTGCCTTAATCCAGTCCATGGGCTTCGCCGGTTCCAGAAAAGGCAGCGGCAATTGATAACATCATGGCGAGTTGCCCGCCGATGATTGGGTAGCGCACGCGTCCCGCGTGCTGGTGGCGCTGTCCCGGCGCGACGAACTTTCTTTTCGCAGCTCATCGTCTTGCGTCCAGACCCACGGATAATTTTCGTTCGGCCCAGCCACACCTGCATCCCACGGGTTTCGCAGGATGTAATGAAACTTTTCCTGTAGATCGCGATCCGATCGTACATAACGATCCAACCGCTCCTTCTCCCAGACGCCGCCAGTTTTGTGTTCGAGTTTGTTCATCTGATGCGCTGAAAAAGACTTGATCGAGTGCAGTAGATCGCTCAACGACCAGAATACGACGTTACCCTTTTCGTCATTTTCCTTCGGCCACGGTTGCATAAGCAGATGTACGTGGTCAGGCATCACACACGCAGCGAATAGCTCGTAACGCGTGTTGTGGAAATGCCGCAACGCATTCAAGACAATCGTGCGTGCGTCCGGTGATAAGCAGCGCCGCAATTTCGTTCCGATCGTCACTGCGTAAATTGCCCACGGTCTTTCAAAATGCGGGAGGCGACGGCGGAAATAGCGAGTTTCCTCGGCTGGCTTGGCATCCGGAAAAGTTCGCGACGGCGCGACGCCGTCACCAGCACGCGGGACGCGTGCGCTACCCGATGGATTCGCAGCATTGTTTTCCACCTTCATTTTCATGTCTCGCGGTTAAAAGATGAACCTCAACATCTCGATCGTGGCTGAGATTTCGATGTGCTCATTGCCAACGATGAAATTGAGCGGAGCATTGCCGGGCTGCTTCGAAGCTTCCTGCTCGGACGGAGACGGGTTCGGTTCGGCAGCCTTTTCGCGCGGCGGGCCTTTGTCCTTTTCATTGTGCACGTACAAAGTGCGAATGATAAAAAATTGTCCGGTCGAGCTGGCGATCTCATTCAAGACTTTTCGCGCCACGGCCGGCGCTGCTTTAAATGTAAGATCCACAACATTGCGCTTCAGCAATTCCGGGGGAGTCGCGCTCGGCTCGGCCGGCTTTGCTCCGCGGGCTGCGCTCCCCTTCCGTCCGAGAGTTGGTGTCGCCGCTGGAGCCGGCGAAACTCCTCGTTCTTCCGGCAAAGGTGCGCGGTGAAAAGAAGTCACGCTGTCCACTTTGGCGTCCAGCAGGACATTTATGAGCATCTGTATTTGGGAGAGCTCCTGCCCGAGCAACGGCGCCATGGATGTTTTCGGCAGAGCGGTGGTAAATTCATCGAAACCGAGCTCAAATTTGTCTGGGAGTTTCACGTTGTTCGCGTGCGCTCTGTTTAAGGTGGCGATCGCCGCCTGGCGCAAACGCGATTGAAATTCATTTGGCGCGAGCGGCGTCTCAGGAACGGCCTCTTTTTTTAGTTCCTCCTTGAACTTGTCCAATGCGACGCTGTAATTCTCGAGGAGAACTTTCAGCTTGCCATAATTGGCATCATTTGGGAACGGATCGAGGCGCTGGAGCCGGCTGCGCTCCGCGGCCGTCTTGTCGAACGCCTGTCTTGCATCACTCCAGTTGCCTCTTGTCCAGTAGAGGAGGAACCCGGCAAACAATACGCAAATTCCGAAGATGATCAGAAACGTGCCAAGCCAACGATTTTGCTGAAACCATTTCATCGCATTAACCACGAATGAACACGAATGGACACGAATTCATAAAGCAATCCTCTGCCACTCTAGTTTCGAATGCTTAAAGTTAAGGACCACACCGACACGCAGGCTCGTGATCCGAAGATAGTTCAACAGTAATCCTCGTTCATGATCGGTAATTCGGTCGCTGACCTTTGTATCGACCACCACAGCATTAAATGCGATCAGGTCAGGAATGAACAGACCAACCTTCTGTCCTTTATACAAGACATCGAACGAAGGTTGCTGCTGAAAAGGAATTTTCCGCAGACCAAACTCGACGACCAACGCATTTTCGTATGGCTTCTCTACGAGACCGTGACCTAGCGTGTTGAGAACCTCGATGGCACAGCCGACAACTTGAAAAACTTCGTCCTTCAGCAACAGCTTTTCGCTATTGGTGTTCATTCGTGTTCATTCGTGGTTCTGCTGAAACCATTTCATGGCAGTTTCACAGGTTTGCGCAGTGTGAGTTGAAGCTCGTAAGGGAACGCCCACTCTGCGTCGTTTGGCACCGAGTTGGATTTAACCACCCGCTCGGGAGTTTTTGCGTCGACAATGAAGAATGGCGAAGTGGCCAAATTCCGAAAGTAATCGAGGACGATCTCCTGCTGTTTCGGATTGTACAAGTACAGACCGCGCACAACGATGCCGTCAATTGCCGCCCCTCCGCTCTCTGGTTTTGTTTTCGATCTCCCCGCCGGAGACGGTAAAAGTACCGGCGCAGGAGTCGTGGTCTTTTCCGCGAGGTGTTTTTCACCCGTGCCGAGCGGCTTTCCACCGGAAGTGGCATAAAGTTCCGTGATCCAAATATCTGCTTCCGGCAGACGCGTATTGAGTTCTGCAAGAATTTCCGGCCAGAAGTTGTGGTCGTTAATTGCTGTGATGAGCGGCATGGCGACACTGTCCAGCGAGGCGGCTTGCTTTTTAAGCTTGTCAAGCCGCGTTTCGGCGACCCGCATGGTGTCGTTCTTTTGTTGCAGTAGCTGCGTGGTTTGCCCCGTTACCTGAGCTGCGCGCGTGTAGTAAACTGACCAGCCGACCAAAGCGAGAAGAAAACACGCCGCCGCGACAATGAAAAATGGCCGGCGCTTTTCTAATTCCTGCCTTCGAACTACGCTCGCAGGGAGCAAATTCAACTCCATCGGACAAGTGGTTATGCTCCGGAGGGCCAGGCCAACTACTTCCCCAAGCAAATGGGCGGAGCGGGTGACTTCCAGCGTCAGTGTCGACTTCGACACGGTCACGTTCTGGAGTGGATTAAAAAACTCGATCGGCACCTGCAATTTTTCGTTAAAAAACTCGAGCACGTAAGGCATGCCTGCGCTTCCTCCGCAGAGGAAAATGCGCTCCGGCCGGCTTCCCTGCTGCTGCGCGCAGTAGTGACTGATGGAACGCATCAACTCGGCGTGCAGCCGCGTCATGGTGCTGCGCGCTATCTTCGAGACGCGGGAAACGTCGGGGTTTGCGGGCTCGGCATAGGCGCCTCCCAAACTGACGAAGCCGTCCCGCTTCTTGCGAACCTCCGCGGCCGCGAAAGTCTCGCGGAATTCCCTGGCAATTGCGGCGGTGATCGAATTGCCACCGATGGGAAGGCTGCGCGAGAAAACTTTTCCGGACTCAATGAAAAGAACGTTCGTCGTGCGGGCTCCGATATCCACGAGCAACGAGCAGCCGGTCAGGTCGCTGTAGTTGTAGCGAAACGCATTGTAGAGCGCCATTGGCGCAACGTCGACGATAAATGTGCGCAGCCCCGCGTCTTCAACTCCAGTGTTGATCTCGTCGAGCAGGTCCACCTTGATTGCGACCAGAATGACCTGAATCTGTTCGTCCAGGCCGCCTCCAACAACTTGGTAATCCCAAACGACTTCGTCGATCGGGAACGGAACATTTTGTTGCGCCTCGAAAGAAATGATTTTCTCGATCTTTTCCTGTTCGACTGCGGGCAGCTTCACAAAACGCGCAAAGACCGATTGTCCGGATAACGCATAGTTCACGACGCCGCGTTTGATGTGCAGCTCATCCATCATCTCCCGCAAAGCGATGGCCATTTGTGTCCGTCGCATTTCCTCTCCGGCCGGGTCGCCCGGAATCTCCCGCAACCGATAGTCCACCAAGACCAGGCCTCCATGGGCCTGCACGCGAAATTCCGCCAGGCCGACGGTCTGAGATCCAAGATTCAGAGTGATGAGACGTGCCGGAACAGCCATAGCTAGAAGTTCCAAATCCCAAGTTGCAAATCCCAAACAAATCTCAACATCCAAATCTCAAAGCAACTCGATAGCACGCGTTCTGTTTTGGTCACTGGACTTTGAGATTTGCTTGGAACTTGGAACTTGGGATTTGGGATTTCACTTCAGCGTCAGCGGCCCTTAATTTGCGGGTATCGATCCCAGTAGAGCGGCGCAAAGGGCGTTTGGTCTTTGTTAAGGACGAATCCGGAAATCTGCGGTAGGGTCGCGAACCATTGTGGCTGCGCTCTGGCCAGGCTTGATTCGGCTTTCACGGTGCCACCCTGCACGATCTGCACCGCAATGTTTTGGCATGAATTCTCCGCAATCGGCCGGTTATTCGCGAAGCGTGCAAGCGCCCGAGGCGGAACGTACATGACCGATCGGTTCTCGCGGCCCGCCGGGATATTTACTTGCGTCACTTCGCCGGCGAGAAGGTTTCCGTTGAAGAGAATGTAATACTTGAACGTCAGCTCATCGGTCAATTCGGGAGTCGCGGCATATTGAACCTCCACTTCCAGCCAGCGACCGCGCTGGTTCGTCGGATACGATGGCGCGCCGCTGTAAGCGAACTGCGGTGCTGAGATTAAATTCCTGGTGATTCTTGTAATCTGAAACTCGGCGACCGCGCGCGGCTGCGCAGAAACAATAACCGGCAGAAAAAAGGAAAGGCTCAGCAGAGAGTTAGCTTTCATATCCGGTGCGTTATTATTGCAAACGACGCAACGGTATCATCGCGCAACTGCGGATTTGGAACATATTGGATCATTCGGGTGATTTCTCGTTCAAAATCCCATCGCGTTCCACTGCTAATTGCGGACGAACTCAGTTGGCTTCCACCGCAAGCACTCGTGCATGCCCGCGCGCGACACAGGACTTGACTGTTTAAGGCAGTCGGGTTCTCCCCAGCGCCTATTGCATCAGCGATCCTGTTGCCGTCGCCCAGTGGCGAGGCGTGCGCTTCTTCGAAGAACTAACGAGGCCAGCGTGGCAGGCGACCGCTCGATTCTTCGTACGCGGCGCCAACGGTAATGTGGACTTTTTCATCGCCGACCTGGCCCAGAATATAAGTCTGGAAGAGATCGCCACCGAGCTTACCGGTTGATCGCCCGTACAAAACGCCCACTTCCCCGCCGTAATAGATCGGATTCAAGGGCGAACTTATCACTTCGCCGGCCAAATCCTTTCCGTCTACGAGACCGGCTACCGGCGAAGCGTTTGTTTTCGGTCTTTCCTTTATCGTCGCGAATGCAACCGGGGAAATATCGAGCGGCACCCATCCCATGCGGCCCAGCCCGGTCGAGCCAGGCAGGCGTTCGCTCAAAAGAGTCAGCATAGGCAGGTCCTGCATGAGAGCAGAACTGTCCACCGTGCGGAAAATTTCCGGTGGATAGAGCGCCAGCGCAGCAGGTGCGTTGAACTGGTTGGTAGGATTCGGTTGCTGCGCCGCTACGAAAAAGCAAAAACTGAGAAAGCCAAGAACAGCAAGGAGCGCACGCCCGATCATGGTGCAATTCAAAGTCAAAATGTCGCAAGCGCCAGTAAAATCTTGAAGAACATGAGGCAAGCCCACGTGATTCGTTAAATCGTTACATCGTTACGTCGGCTCCCCATTTGTAACCGTTGCAACCTTTGTAACTCTTTTAACGATTCAACGATTCTTTAAAATATTCGATCGTCTTTTTGATGCCTTCTTCGAAACCGACTCGCGGTTCCCACCCAAGAACGTCTTTGGCACGCGTAATGTCCGGTTGACGCACCTTCGGATCGTCAACAGGCAGCGGTCTGTATTCGATTGTGGATTTTGTCCCGGTGATGCGAATGATTTCGTCAGCGAATTGTTTGATCGTCATCTCGCGCGGATTGCCCAGGTTAACCGGCTCATGAAAATTGCTCATAGCCAGTCTGAAAATTCCGTCGATCAAATCGGACACATAACAAAACGATCGCGTCTGCGAACCATCGCCGAAAACGCTGAGCGGCTCCCCGCTTAGCGCTTGTCCAATAAATGCCGGGACGACACGCCCATCGCGCAAACGCATGCGCGGACCGTACGTATTAAAGATGCGCACAATTTTCGTGTCGATCCTATGATAGCGGTGATACGCCATCGTCATCGCCTCGGCAAAACGCTTCGCTTCATCGTAAACGCCGCGTGGGCCGATCGGATTCACGTTGCCCCAGTAATCTTCCTTCTGCGGATGGACGAGCGGATCGCCGTAACATTCGGAGGTCGACGCCAAAATAAAGGAGGCTTTTTTGTCCTTGGCCAAGCCGAGTGTGTTATGGGTGCCTAGCGCGCCCACTTTCAACGTGGGAATCGGCAGTTCGAGATAATCAAGTGGGCTGGCCGGCGACGCAAAATGAAAAACGTAATCGATTTTTTCTTCCGGCAGGAAGATAAAATTGGAGACATTGTGCTTGATGAATTGGAAGTTTTCGTTGCCGGCGAGATGCCCAATGTTCGCGGTGTTGCCAGTGATCAAGTTATCGATTGCGATGGCGCGATGACCTTCGGCCAACAATCGATCAGCCAAGTGCGACCCCAAAAAGCCAGCGCCGCCGGTCACGACAGAAACGGGATTCTTGGCGCGCACTGGCATAGCGGTTCTATTTAGCGACTCAGGGAAAAATTGCGAGCACGAAACAATCGTTTGTCATTTCGAGCGAAGTCGAGAAATCTCTTACTGTGCAATTCGGGTAATGAAGAATAACAAATTGAGATTCTTCGACTGCGCTCAGAATGACAGATAAACATCCCATACGCATTTTATCTGGCATTCAACCGAGCGGCGTGCTGCACATCGGCAATTATTTCGGGATGATGCGCCCGGCTATCGCGCTGCAATCCGAGGGAGAAGCATTTTATTTTATCGCTGATTATCACGCGCTCACCAGTGTACGCGATCCGACAACGCTGTGTGAGAATATCCACCGTGTCGCGCTCGATTTTCTGGCGTGCGGTCTTGATCCCGAACGCGGCGCGCTGTTTCGACAGTCGGATGTTCCGCAGGTAACCGAGCTGGCGTGGATTCTATCCACAGTTGCGCCAATGGGCTTGCTCGAGCGTTCGCATTCTTACAAGGACAAGCTTGCCCGCGGGGTGCCGCCCTCCGTTGGGTTGTTTAATTATCCGGTGCTCATGGCAGCGGACATTTTGATTTACGACAGCGACATCGTGCCGGTCGGAAAAGATCAAAAACAACACATTGAAATCACGCGCGATCTGGCGGTAAAGATGAACGAAGCTTTCGGCCAGGTCTTCAAGCTGCCCGAGCCGCGTATTCAGGCTGCGACCGAAGTCGTGCCAGGAATTGATGGCCAGAAAATGAGCAAGAGCTACGGCAATAATATCGACATCTTTGGCGACGAAAAAGAGACGCGGAAACGCGTCATGAGTATCGTGACTGATTCGACACCGGTCGAAGCGCCGAAAGACCTGTCAAGATCGACCATTTTTCAGCTCTATTCGCTGTTTGGATCAAACAATGAAATCGTGCAGATGCGCGAAAAATTTCAAGAAGGCGGCACCGGGTACGGCGATTTTAAGAAGCAGCTCTTTGAAAAGCTTTGGGAATACTTTTCTCCGATGCGAAAACGGCGCGAAGAAATCCTGGCTGATAAATCGTACATTGATAACGTGCTTGCGCATGGCGCCAAGCGCGCAAACGAAGTCGCTGATCGAGTCATGCAGCGGGTTCGCGCGGCAGTCGGTTTGCGTTAATCAAATCTCCGTCAGGCGCTGCTTCGATTGAGCTGGATTTGTCGCAAACACAGAAACAGCGGAAGTCCTAAAGAGACGCCGACTAGCAACGTGCCAACCATGGGAACCCAAGGCCGCGGATTCCGAGACGTCGGCCTTCGACTTGGACAAAGATGATGAGCACGATGGCTGAAACGAGAACGTCCATAGCGAAAAAGGCCCCAATGCGGTTTGCAAAGAGCTCGCGGAAAAATAAGGAGAGATCCAGACCGTGCTCGAATAGCCAGGGCACGAATTGCCAATAAGGCAGTAGAATACCGAGGATAGCCAAAGCAAGATAACGATGTCGACGTTTCATGGCCTCCATTTCTCCCTACGCGATTAAGTTTGTCGAGCGGTGGTGCGTTGAAAGCCTCCGGGGCTACAGTTAATCGAATGCCGACTTTTCGCTTTCACATCGTTCCAAACGCAAGAGCAAACAAGATCATGGGCGAGCACGGTGGGGCGATTAAGATCAAGCTGCGCACTCTCGCAGCCGAGGGAAAGGCTAACGCCGCGCTGTGCAGTTTTCTGGCCGAAGAATTGAAAATCGCGCAGCGCGCGATCGTGCTAATTCGTGGTCACAAATCGCGCGACAAACTGATCCGTATTGAAGGCTTGAACGAAGAAGACGTGCGGCGCCGTTTGCTTGGGAGAACCTGAGAAGATTGGACGGCTACTCGGTGACGATTCTGTCCGCCCACTCGATCAGTGAGACAAAAATCTTAGGGTTGCCGAACTTTGCGCCGTACTCAGTCAAATCTGTCTCAGTTATACCCCTGGCGCGAGAACATGCGCCACACGCGTAGATTGGTATCTTCTTAGCGACGATTTTGCTAAGAACCTCCGCCGCCTTTGTTGCGTCATCGGATCCCCACGCGCTTTCCATAAGAATTTTCAGTTTCGTCGTATTTGAAGCGCTAGCGGCGGGTGCCGCAGTGGCGAGAAACGGAAGAGCCGCAAGCTGCTTAAGAAATGATCGCCGTATCATACGATCCGATTGAATTAGAAACGGACTGCAAAGCGCAATCCATTTCGCGCGACCTTAGCGGCCTCTGGTTTGGCGCGTCGGTTTCGCCGGCTCGGCCGGATTGGTCTCGATTTTTGCAGCGCTATCACGGTAAAACAAGACGCCGTGCGCGCGCAAATTGCCAATTAAAGCGCGAAGATCGTTCGCTAACTCCTGATTCGTCAACAGCGCGGCCAGCAAGCCTTTTCCTTGAGTTGCCGTGCGAACTAATTTTCGAGTATCGGCGATCGTGTTGTCCAAATCATCGGCCGCTTTCTTTGCCGACCCCATGGTTGAATCTGCTTTCTCGATCACTCCATCCAATTTCTTAGAGGTTTCCGCCAGCGCACCGCTAGCCTGGTTCAAATGCTCCATGCTCGACTTCAGATTCTCCATGTTCGCAGAGGAGAGTGTGTCTTGATTCAAGCGGTTCACAGTCGTGTCGATCTTTTGGACCGTCCCGCGGAGATCGTTCACAAGGGCGCCACCTTCACGCGTTAGATCGTCGATGCCGGTCTCGCGCGCACCGCTGACATACGCGTTCGGCGGCAGATACGCCTTCGGCTGCCCCGACGGCATCGTTACATTTACGAACCGATCGCCAAGCAAACCAGAACTTCCGACTGTGAATTTGGTGCCTTCAGGGATCTTAATGTAATCATAAATTTTCAGCGGCACAGCCACGCCAGTGCCTTCCCGAACCAGCCGTGGAGCGTCCGCGACCTTTCCAATTCTCGCGCCGGCGAGCAAGACATCCGTGCCTTTCAAGAGTCCGCTCGCATCGTTGAAGCGAACGGTGAGGGTGTAATAAGTTTTGAAACCCTCCCCTAGCCTGCCGAATTGCACGACCAGCGCACCTAACATCGCCAATCCCACAAAAACGAAAACGCCTACTTTAAATTCTAAACCTCGCTCGTGTCGATTCATCAGTCTCCAACTCTCACCTCTCAACCCTTAACTCTCAACTCGGTGCCCACGCTGACCATCGGAGCGTCCGAGCAGGAAATCTTGAATGAGCGGATCGCTCGATTGCTGGAGCTCGACCGAAGTTCCATGAAAATAAATTCTGCCCTCGTGCAAGTATGCGATTCGGTCGGCTACGTCAAACGCGCTCTTCATATCGTGAGTCACGACAATGCTGGTTATTCCAAAACGCTGCTGTAGCCGGCGAATCAACCGATTAATGCTGTCCGCGACCACGGGATCAAGTCCAGATGTCGGTTCGTCGTACAACACGCAGGAAGGCCGCCGAATGATGGAGCGCGCGAGGCCGACGCGTTTCTTCATCCCGCCACTTAAGCTCACGGGCATCTTCGCTTGCTCGCCTTCCATCTCCATCACGTCAAGCATCTCATTTACCTTCGCGCGCAAGACATTCGGATCGCGCTCACCAGCCTCGCGCAATGGAAATGCGATATTTTCTTCTACTGTCATCGAATCAAAGAGTGCGCCGCCTTGAAAAAGAATGCCGACCTTCTTACGGATCGTCCCGAGCTGGCGCTCGTTCAGACCAATGATGTTTTGACCTTCGATCCAAATTTCCCCTGCGTCGGGCTCCATCAAGCCCACGAGGTGTTTAAGCAAAACGCTTTTGCCACCGCCACTGCGGCCGATGATTGCAAGGGTCTCGCCGGTCCGAACCTCAAGATCGACGCCACGCAAAATTTCCTGCTCCCCAATTTTCTTCGCCAACGCCCGTACCGCGATCATTGACGAAGAGTTGATTGCTGACGGTTGAGGCTTGATAGCAAAAGTAGGAGATAGCGGCATTTCGATCATCGCAACGCACAAACTCTCACCTCTCACCTCTCAACTCTCAACTGCCGCGCATTATTGATATCCTGCCGGGTAAATGATGTTGAACAACATGGTGAGGAAAAAATTGCAAATCAGAACCGCGAGCGACGCGTTCACCACCGCCTCAGTCGTTGCGCGACCGACGCCGACCGCACCTTCGTGAGCGGTCAATCCTTTGTGGCAACTGATGAACACGATGAGGATTCCGAAACAGAACGCTTTTGACAAACCCATGATGATGTCGCGATTGCGCGTCCAGCGCACCATGTTCGCCATGTAGTAAGTGCCGTTAATGTCGAGCATGAAAATCGCAACCAAATAGCCGGCGGCGATGCCGACGGCGATGCACTCTGCCACCAGCAGGGGCATCGACACCATCATGGCAAGGGTGCGCGGCACGACCAAATAATCAACCGGGTAAACCGCCAGCGCGCGCAACGCATCGATTTGCTCGGTCACTTTCATCGTGCCGATCTCGGCCGACATCGCCGCGCCGACGCGCCCGGCCACCATCAGAGCGGTCAGGACCGGGGCGAGCTCGCGGCAAAGCGCTACTGAAACTACCGCACCTACGGCGGAGCCCATCCCCAGCTTGTTGAATTGGAAAAATGTTTGCGCCGAGAAGACCGCACCAGTGAATGCACCGGTGATTACGACAACGAGCTGCGAAAGCAATCCAATCTCGACGATTTGATTGAGAAACAGCTTCCACCGGAGCTTGTGCGTGAAAATAGAACGAAACGTGTCGGCCGCGAGCAAAACGACCTCGCCCAAATATTGAAAAAACGCGAGCAGCGGCGCGCCCAGCACATTAAAAAATCGAACGGTCATTGGCACTGATGAACGGATGATCAGTGACTGGTGAATACTCGGATGCGCGACGCATAAACTTCCGGCTCGATCATATTAGCCGCGAATCTAGCCAGCCGATCTAGCGATGCAATGCTTTAAGCGTTTCGCGATTCGACGGTTTGCGCGCGGCGCAAAGCTGCGATAAAAGATGTCGACCCAAGCAATGAGGCGACCCCTTCACTTTCTCTCTGCGACCAATCTTTTGCTTGGCGCGCTGCTTCTCGGCAGTTGTGAAACCTTGCCGCAAGGAATCCAACAGGCAAGAATCGAGATGACCCAGCGCATCGCGACCGAACCGCCGGGCGATTATTACATCGGTCGGCGTTATTACAAACCTGATTTCAAATTCTGGGGTTACGTCCGTAGTCCGGGCCAGCCTTGGAGCACGGCGCAATTGGTGATGCTGAACGAGAAACAGAAACTCGCGCCGGACCGAGAACGCGTCGACATCGGAAGCGACAATAACTACGAATACAAACTCTACGGCTACTTTAGCGGCGACAAGGTTTATGAGCCGGCAAGTAACACAATTTATCCCGAGTTTGTTTTAAAGGGTTACGAGTTGATCTCGATGAACCCGCCGCCAATTTTCAAAAGCCAATTCCGCGGCAGCGCCACAGCGGAGCAACTGCGTTACGTGGTCGAAAAGCCTGAATAACACACATTGAAGCGTTAAATCGTTAAAGCGTGAATCCGTTGTAACGATGCAATCCTTTTAACCAACTACATTTTATAAACATGACAAAGGCTGCACCTCGCTTGAATAAAAAGGATCCTCGTGTCGAGGAATTCCTTCGCTATCTCGCGATCGAGCGAAATGCTTCGCCGCGTACTCTCAAAGCATATCGCCAGGCGTTGACTGCTTTCCGAGCGGAGAGCAAAACACCGTGGAAATTCCTACGTGCGATTGCAATTCTCCGCGCTGCGCACGTTCTATCAGTTTCTCGCGGCGCGAAAAGGTTTGCGACGCAATCCCCTGCGCGAAGTGCAATTGCCGAAGATCGATAAGAAACTTCCCCTCGTACTCACGCGCCAACAGATTGAAGAGCTTCTCGCGGCGCCAGCCCGCGTGGCAAAAAATCGCGCCGCACCTGGTTGGATGCCGCTACGCGATGTAGCGATCATGGAACTCTTCTACAGCAGCGGCTTGCGGTTAAGCGAGCTGGCCGCCCTTGATGTTGCCGATGTCGATCTTTACACCGAATCGGTGCGCGTATTCGGTAAAGGCCGAAAGGAACGAATTTGTCCTGTGGGTTTGCCCGCCCTGGAGGCGATCTCGCGTTATCGCGCAGCGGCCAACGTGCATTCGGGACCGCTCTTCATAAACAAGGGGCGCAGGCGTATGTCCACGCGCTCCATCTGGCTTATTCTTAAACGCTATTTGCGGCACACGTCGATTCCAATTTCGATCAGTCCGCATAAACTGCGCCACAGCTTCGCGACGCACATGCTCGATCGCGGCGCAGATCTCCGCAGTGTACAAGCGTTACTTGGGCACGCCAGCCTCTCCACGACGCAAATCTATACGCATGTAACCGTCGAACGGCTGAAAAAAGCCTACGCAGAGGCGCACCCGCGAGCGTGATTGGAAGGGACGCGATCGCCGTGTGCCGCAAAACGCTAGCTCGCGCTTGCCGCGGCGCTGCTCTGCGGCTCAGCGACGTGGAACGTCAATTTCCCATCAGCGGCAGTAACCTCGACGCGGTCACCAGCCTTGACATTGCCTCTGAGTAATTCTTCCGCAAGCGGGTCTTCGAGGTGGCGTTCCACCGCGCGCCGCATCGGTCGCGCACCGTAATTGGGGTCGTACCCTTTCTCGATCACGAACTCGTGCGCGGTCGTATCCAGCATGATCTCGATCTCTTTCGCCTTGATCCGCGCCTTTACCTTCGCCACTTCAAGATCGACAATGCGCATCAGGTGCGATTTTTCCAGTGAATGGAAGACAATGATCTCGTCGAGCCGGTTGAGAAACTCGGGTTTAAAGACGCGCTTGGTTTCATCGAGAATTTTATCGCGCATCGAAGCGTAATCGTGTCCTTCCCGCGGCGCGCCAAAGCCCATCACTGTTTGCTTCTTTAGCAGCTCGGCGCCGACGTTCGAGGTCATGATGATGATTGTATTCCGGAAATCGATCTTGCGACCTAACGAGTCGGTGATTTTTCCGTCCTCGAGAATTTGCAAGAGCAGGTGCATCACGTCCGGATGCGCCTTTTCTATTTCGTCGAAAAGCACAACCGAATATGGCCGGCGGCGCACTGCTTCAGAGAGTTGTCCGCCCTCTTCGTATCCGACGTAACCTGGCGGCGAACCGATCAGACGCGAGGCGGTGAACTTTTCCATGTACTCCGACATGTCGATCTGAATTAATGCGTCAGCATCGCCGAACATGAACTCGGCCAGTGTGCGCGCGAGATAGGTTTTGCCGACACCGGTCGGACCAAGAAAAACAAACGAACCAATCGGTCGCTTCGGATCTTTCAAATCGGCGCGCGAGCGGCGCAACGCTTTGCTGATGGCGGTGACCGCTTCGTCCTGTCCGACGACCCGCTCCTTCAAGTCGGCTTCCATCATAAGCAGCTTTTGCGTCTCCTCCTGTTCGATGCGTTGCAGAGGAACCCCGGTGACTTTGGAAATGATGTGCATCATATCGTCTGCCGTTACGACCACTTCTTTCTCCTCACGTTCCTCTCGCCATTTGTTCAGAATTGCATCGAGCTTCTCTTTGGTTTGCTTCTCCTTGTCGCGAAGCGCGGCAGCTTTCTCGAAATCCTGCGCTTTGATCGCCGCCTCCTTTTCAAGACGAATCTCTTCGATTTCCTTCTCGATCTCCTTGACATCAGGCGGGCGTGTCATG
>QHOM01000207.1 GCA_003218785.1 Verrucomicrobiota bacterium | reverse complement strand
CCCAGCGTGCTGCCGGGGCTGGTCAGATGCTCTTCGCTTACTGCTGTTGCGCTGGCTTCAACTCCGACTGCCTGTGGTTTGCGGATTACCTTGGCCAACCCGAAGTCCAGAATCTTGGCATGCCCGCGCTTCGTCACGAAAATATTCGCGGGCTTGATGTCGCGGTGGACGATGCCTTCTGTGTGTGCGGCGTCGAGCGCCTCCGCGACTTCGATACCAACGTCCAGAAACCGCTCCAGTTCCATTGGGCGGCTGCCGATCAAATGTTTCAAGGTTGCGCCGTCAAGGAACTCCATCGCAATGAAGGATTGGCCTAGACGCGCTCCGATTTCGTAAATTGTGCAGATGTTCGGATGGTTCAGGGCGGAGGCTGCCTGCGCTTCGCGCTGAAAGCGTTCCAGAGCGCTGGGGTCTTTAGCCAACTCTTCTGGAAGAAACTTCAAAGCGACCAAACGGCGGAGTGTAGTGTCCTCGGCCTTGTAGACCACACCCATCCCGCCGCCGCCCAGCTTCTCGATGACGCGGTAATGCGAGATGGTCTGGCCGATCACGCGGACGCAATGTTAGGAGCGCTGTAGTGGGAAGTCAACGAGAGTAAGGGATATTGCATATGCGCGAGAAATTGCCCACCCGCGTGCCTCTCTTACGCGTGCCTCTCTTATTAGATCGGTTATTAGATCGGTCGATTGCATCACCCTTGCTTATAGCGCCGGGCCGGGCCGCGTGGCCGGGTACGAGAGAGCGGGCGCGCCCGGAAAGCTCCGTCTGGCACGCCATTCAGCGTTATTGATCGCAATAATTTGACTTGACAGAAGCGGCTTTAGTCATAGACTTATCCGCGCTTAGTCGTACCCGCCTGCCACTTCCATCCCTAGTGGTTCGACTGGACGGCTCCTCGACTCCCAACCCTCATGAAGAGGAGGCGCTTATGAATGCCAGTAAATTGACCCGCACCACGGTGATGATATTTTTCGTCACACTTTACCAGCGGCAGGCACTAGCGTGATTCGGGCAAAATCTAGAGGCACCGGTAATCGGCTGCGAAGTGTAGCCGACTCCAAGTCAACTGGGAAGGCGCATGTCGTATCCACCATTGCCAGGTGAGAGCATTGTTGTGGACTGAAGCCACAAGATGTGTCCTGCTCGATTGTGAGTTGTCGGTCGATCACTTCAGTCGTTCTACCTCGTACAGGTCTGACAAGGCCTGCTCCACGCCGTAGGCATAATGCTTGCCGTCCGGAGTGACAATCGCCGCGACGCCTGAGACTCCTGCCGGATCCGCCGGCACGAACTGCTTGAACAGTTCACTTCGCCCTGTCCAGGGATCGACACGAAACACATTGTACGGAACGCCGGAATGCCCCACGAGCACCTGACGATTGTCTGCTGCCCACGTGATGACGGAATCCAGGTCGCCCAATCCTGGGATACTTTGCGGATGTGAGCAGTCGTCTACTGCACATACAACTATAGTGTGCCCGAGACGGGCGGCAAGGAATTTACCATCGTGTGAGGGGACGGGAACGCTCACGCCCTCCTGAGCGACCGGCTGCGGCTTTGCACTCTCCTGCAGCGACTGTACGAAAATGCGCGCCTGGTGACCCGCGTCGAACCCGGTGAAGATGATCCGGTCCCTACCCAAAAACCTTGCGTTATGGTGATCGAGATTGTCATTCGTAATCTGCCGTGGCTGTCCGGGGCCAGTCGGCAACAATCTCAGTTGGACGGGCGAGTTCACTGTGTCGCCCAAAACCCACTTGCCATCCGGGGACAGGGCATCGGGCACGCCGTCGCCCAGTCGCACAGGAGGCGAACCGTCCGTTTTGCGCAGGAACACTGAATAAGCAATGCTAAACCCGCCCAGCAGGACGTATTCGCCGTCTGCCGAAATATCCGTCAACGCTGACAACTCCAGAAATGTCAACTCCTGCTCTTTCGCCTGCCCTGGGCTGCGCGCAAAGATGTGACTGCTTAGATTGCTATGCACCAGCAGGACGTGACCATCGGCAGTGACATCCTGCACAGTGAGATCCGGCAGCAGTCTTGCCAGCATTCGATGACGTCCCGACAATGTGACGACATGCACGGCATCCGCGTAGCCCGCCTCCGCTGCGGTGAACCATACCTCATCTCCTGACGGTGACCACGCCAGTCCGCGCACGCTTGCCCAACCCGAAGAGAGAACTTTCTTGTTGCCAACCAAGTCAATAACTTCCACCGAGCCAAGGTCATTTCCCGTGACCGGATGTTCCAGAAAGGCGATCTTGTCGCCCTTGGGCGAGAACCGGGGATGGCTCAACCAGCCCTGGCCCGGCATCTCATACAGAACTTTGCCGATTGGGTACTCCAGGCGGAAGTGCTGCCCCAAGAAATGTGTCACGACAAAGTCATTCCCATCATGAGACCAGTCGGCGTCCAGTACGTCTTCGAGCACTGGGCGTGGCGATCCGCCGCTCAGGGGTGCCCGCGCCAGCGTGCCCAGAAAAAGCGGCAGGTCCATGTTATTTATCCAGTTGGGTAATTCGATTGTGCCCTGACGGTTCAACACCAGCGCCATCTCGCCGGAACGCGATATTGAGACCACGTCAGCGTTGGCGATCCCCAGCGGCACGGACGAGGGCACATCCGTCCGGACCGAAAAAAGTTCCGGGCGAGCGCCGTCCCAGACAGCGCTGTACACGACCGAATGCCCATCCGGAGCGTAGCGCGCGTTCCAGACCGTGCCACGACGAAAGGTCAGCGGCTTGTAAGGGGGTATAGGTGGACTTGAGACGGTGAACCTCCCTAGCAGGACACCGCCCGCGAGCACCACGACAACCGTGGCGACCGCGAGCAACGACACCGAAACCCGGTGGCGCCCGCGACGTGGTACGGCCAGTGTCTGTGCCGCCGTCGTGCCGGAGGGCGAACTCAGCATCTCCAGATTGAACGCGAGATCGTGCGCCGACTGAAATCGCTCTTCGGGGCTCTTTTCCAGGCAATGCCGCATAATGTGGTCCAGGGCCGTGGGCACCGGCGCCTTGGCTTGCGTCAGCTCCGGCACATCCTTCGTCAGGATTGCGGTCATCGTATCTGCTGCCGTGTTGCCCTGGAAGGCGCGATTGCCCGACAACATCTCGTAAAAGATCGCCCCAAAGGCGAACAGGTCGGTGCGCAGGTCGGTGGACTTGCCTCGTATCTGCTCAGGCGACATGTAGCCTGGAGTGCCGACGACGGTGCCGGCCTCCGATTGAATCGTCCGGGTTGTGTCCTCGGCGTTGCTCTCGGCGTGCGTCAGCTTGGCTAACCCGAAGTCGAGGATCTTCACCCGCCCGTCCTTCGTCACAAAGAGGTTCTCCGGCTTGAGATCGCGGTGCACAATGCCTTTGTCGTGCGCCGCTGCCAGCCCGTGAACGATTTGTAACGAGTAATCGAGGGTCTTGCGCAGGGGCATCGCGCCCACGCGAAGGCGCTCGCGTAGCGTCTCGCCCTCAAGCAGTTCGGTCACGAGATAGGGAGCGCCATCATGAGTTCCAACATCGTAAACGACAAGAATATTGGTATGATTGAGGGCGCTGGCGGAGCGTGCCTCCTGCTCGAAGCGTTGCAAGCGAACAGTCTCGGCAGAGAGTGAGGCGGGGAGAACCTTGATTGCGACCTCGCGACCCAGGCGCGGATCGCGGGCGCGATACACTTCGCCCATGCCACCGGCACCAAGCGGTGACTGGATTTCATAGGGACCGAGTTTTGTGCCAGAGGTGAGGGCCATCCGAGTGTCGCCATCCGTGCTCCCGACCCTTGAGTCCCCTTCCCCAGCGGATGCGGCCTCGGCCTCGCGTTGAAAACGAGCCAAAGCCTGAGGGGTCTCGCGCAACCTCCGACGGGAGAAACTTCAGGGCAACGAAGCGATGCAGCCGCGTGTCCTCAGCCTTATACACCACGCCCATTCCGCCCACCGCCCAGCTTCTCGATGATGTAGTGCGAGATGGCCTGCCCGATCACCTGCGAGGACCTCACAGCTGCGTGCGATGAGCATGGTAGGCTCGGAAAAACGGCAAGTCAACAAGGCGCATTGGAGTTGACTGCCCATTGGAAATGCGATTATTCTGCGCTACCAAGATTTAGAGACGGAACGGAAAAGGGCCCGAGCGATCTGGCTCTTTTCTTTTATGTGTTGAAATCTGCCCCTCGTTTCCTGCTGCTCACCCCGAATGTCCATGGGTTGCTGATCGACTGCATTGGGCGTAGATTTGTGGGCACCATCCAGGAGGGTACTTCGATGCATAGTCATTATCTCTATTGGCGGAGGCTCATTCTCGCTGCAATGGCTTGCCTCGTTTGCGCGGGCGCTGCCGGAGCAGCTGACGATACCACCCTCACTAAAGATCAAATCAAGCAATTCCTTCTCACTGCGAAGGTGGTGGGCA
>QHOM01000206.1 GCA_003218785.1 Verrucomicrobiota bacterium | reverse complement strand
AACGTCATGGCGCCGCCTTGATCAGCGCTAGCCGCGATGGCGATTTGCTTGCCGACGGCGTTCAACGTTTTGGCTACGATGTGATTCGCGGCTCCAGCTCCCGGCTTGGAGCAAGCGCAATTCTTCAGCTAACACAGGTGCTCGCATCCGGTCGCGATGTGGTGATCACTCCGGATGGTCCGCGTGGTCCGGCGTACGAACTTGGTCCGGGCATTATTTTTCTTGCACAGAAATCAGGCGCGGCGGTGTTGCCGATGAATCTGGAATATTCGCACTGCTGGCGGCTGGGCAGTTGGGATCGGTTCATCGTGCCGCGACCTTTTGCCAAGGTACGAGTGCTGATCAACCGGCCCCACCGTGTCAGACCGGCTTTGACGCCGGAGGAATTTGAATCTGAACGCCTCGCTGTGGAGGACGCCATGATGGAGCTGGTTAAAATGCGCTGAGACACGAATTTCACCAATTTACACGAACTAAACTAGACTGATTGACTCTGCCATTCGTGACAATTCGTGTAATTCGTGTCTCATGCCCTCCTCCACTATGGCGAAACTAATCGATGGACGCGCAATCGCGGAGAAAGTGTATGTGGATCTTCGCGGTGACATTGCGGAACTGGAAGCAAGAGGCGTTACCCCGGGTCTCGCCGTCGTTCTCGTTGGAGACAATCCAGCTTCGCGCGCCTACGTGCGCTCAAAAGACAAGATGTGCCGGGAGCTTGGCCTGCACTCAGTGAAGTTGGAGCTGCCGGCATCGATCACACAGACTGAGCTTCTTCGGCGCGTCGAAGAACTCAATCGTGACTCCAGCATTCATGGCATTCTGGTTCAGTCGCCGCCGCCCGAGCACATCGACGAAACAGCAATCGTGCGCGCGCTTGACCCGCGCAAGGATGTGGATGGATTTCATCCCGACAACGTCGCAAAGCTCGTGCTTGACGATCCGAGTGGATTTGTGCCGTGCACTCCGCTCGGCGTGCAACGTTTGCTGATCGAAAGTAAGATCAACATCAACGGTGAGCATGTCGTGGTGCTTGGCCGCAGCATGATCGTGGGCAAACCGTTGGCCCTGCTTCTCATGCAGAAAAACAAAAACGGAAACGCCACAGTCACGGTCGTGCACTCACGCAGCCGCGATCTCGCGGAGATTACCCGCTCAGCCGATATTGTTGTTGCGGCGATTGGGCGAGCGGAATTTGTGAAAGCCGATCACGTGCGCGAAGGCGCTGTTGTTATCGATGTTGGCATTAATCGCGTCAAAGACGCAGCGAACGAGCGCGGTTATCGCCTGGTGGGCGATGTCGCATTTGAGGAAGTGTCAAAAAAGGCGAGCGCAATCACCCCGGTTCCGGGTGGCGTAGGGCCGATGACGATCGCGATGCTGATGGCGAACACGGTAAAAGCGGCGAGGCTATCGCTGTAGCCACGTGCCTGCGGCACGTCTATCCCAGACAGCCCACAGGGCCGTGGCTACAACTCCCGCGAAACGATTTTCGCCGTGAGAAACTTCAAGATCGACGGGTTGATTTCCGCCGCATGAACAAAAAACGACCCCATACGAGGCGACAAAACTGCGGCGCGCGCCAGCCGATTGATCCAGAGTCTTCCACGATACATTTGGGCGCAAGCGCGAGTGAATTCGCGCAAAGCTGATTGGCGGTCTTTGCCCCGATTAATTTCAGTGATCGCCTTTGCGGCCAGTTCTCCCGAGCGAAGGGCGTAATAAATTCCTTCGCCGGTAAACGGCTCCACGACACGGGCTGCGTCGCCGATGAAAAACAGACCGTCATGCGCGCAAGGAACCGGCGAACGCGTAAGCGGCGTGATCGTGCGCCAGAGTTGATCGGCAGTAATTTCAAAATGCCGTTCTGCCCATTGCCGCAATCTGGAAATTGTGGGAGGTGTGCCCACGAGGCAAAGATTCAACTCGGTTTCATTTACGGGAGCCTGGCCGGAGTAACCTTCACGAAGAAATTGCAGGACAACGCGTTTATCAAAATGTCGCGGCAGCGGGATGTGCGCTTGCAGTGCCACGCGTTCACGCGCCGGGCGTGGCAGTAAATTCCACAATCGCGCCACAGTAGAATTGCGTCCATCTGCGCCGACCAACGTCCGCGCGAAAAAATTTTCGCTGCCCCGAGTTTCAATTTTCCAATTCCTGCTGTGAGCTAATGCGGTAACGGTTGTTCCCTCGCGAACGTGCGCGCCAAGATCGCGAGCGCGCTTTAGCAGAAGATCGTCGAAAAGGCTGCGTTTCACCGAAAGCTCGCAATCAGATCCGGTTGGAAGATCGACAATCACTTTATGGCCCTCGATCGCGATGAACTCGACCGCTGCGAGTCTGGAATGCGGCAAATCACGAACCAGCTGCGCAACACCGAGGCGCTCCAGCACCGGCCAGCAAGATGGATTCAAACAGTCGCCGCAAACTTTTTCCCTGGGGAAATTTTCCCGCTCAAGAACGAGCGTGCGCAGACCCGCCAGCGCACAAAATGCGGCGCAGCTAGATCCAGCCGGCCCGCCGCCCACGATCGCGACATCAAACGCACCCATCGTCAATCAGTTTCGAGCAAACAGGGCAGCGATAAAGTCGTTTTCGAACCTATGATTGATGCCTTCAACACCCCAATATGCGATGGCGCTTAATGAGCGCTGGCGCGCGATGTAATCCGAGAGCAGATTGACCCGAATGGGCTGGTCCATCCCAATCTTTCGTGTCGCCGGCATCCAGTTGCGGATTCACATTACGTTCTTACTGCTGATCGCCTGGCTGGCCTTCGGCTATTACGCGCAAGGCGGTTCTGCTGTGGCGGCGAGCCGCGTCATATTTGTTCTGCTCCTTTTTCTGTGCGTCGTGCTGCACGAATTTGGGCACGCCTTCGCGGCAAAGGCATTCGGAATCAATACGCCCGATATCACGTTGCTGCCTATTGGCGGAGTGGCGCGACTGGAACGGATGCCAGAGGAACCGGTGCAGGAATTAATCATCGCAGTGGCGGGGCCATTGGTGAATGTCGTCATCGCTCTCGGTTTGTTTGTAGCTGGCGGATCACAAGCCTTGCTCAATCCTTCGACAGTCGAAGGCGGCGGTCTCATCGCGCAGTTGCTGACGATAAACGTCGTGCTCGTTCTTTTTAATTTGTTGCCGGCGTTCCCAATGGATGGCGGGCGGGTTTTGCGCGCTCTTCTGGCCACGCGGATGAGCTATGCGCGCGCTACGCAGGTGGCCGCGACTGTTGGACAGGGTTTTGCGTTCGTCTTTGGCTTCATCGGGCTGCTCTGGAATCCGTTTCTGATCTTCATCGCCCTTTTCGTTTATATCGGTGCGTCGCAGGAAGCGGCCCTGGCGCAGATGAAAGATGTCTCACGCCGGTTTCCAGTCTCCAGCGCGATGGTGCGGGAGTTCCGCACACTCTCTGAAGACGCCAGCCTGCAGGAAGCGGTGGACGCATTGCTTGCGACTTCGCAGCACGATTTTCCAGTGGTGAATGAGACGGGCAACGTGACCGGGGTTCTCACCCGTCACGATCTCATCGCGGCCTTAAGGAAGAATGATCCGACGCTAGCGGTCGGTGACGTAATGCGACGCGACATTCCTACGGTGACCACGGGAACGCGCTTCGAAGACGCATTCCGGATCATGCAGGAATGCAACTGTCCAGCGGTACCGGTGCTCGACAGCATGAAGCGGTTGGTCGGTTTGCTTACACCGGAGAACGTCACCGAATTAATGATGATTCAATCGGCGATGCCGCAGCGGCGGGTCTCGTAACGTATCTTAGGAGCTGATGCGCATCGGCATCAGCACGTACAGGAACGGCGTCTGAATTTTCAAAACACCCGGACTCATCTCATCAATCAGATCGAGGAACACTTCGTCCTCAGTCAGCGCTCGTAGTGGCGCCATTAGAAACTCCGGGTTAAACGCGATGGAAAACTCGCGACCCTTGTAGGCGACGGCGAGCGATTCCTTCGCTTCGCCCACCTCCGGGGTATTGGCAGTAATGTCGATGTTGTTCTTGCTGAAATTCAGTTTAATGGAGTGCGATTTGTCGCTGGCCAGCAGCGAGACGCGCCGTAGCGAGTTCAGAAACATTTCGCGCTCGAGTTTTATTCGCTCTTTTGCT
>QHOM01000159.1 GCA_003218785.1 Verrucomicrobiota bacterium | reverse complement strand
CACTGCATTCTCGGTAAGCTGAATTGTGTGATCGCTTTCGGCGGTGCTATGGCGCCGGGAGAAGAGCGAAAATCCGCCCGTACCGGCGTTTTGCTGGCGCATATCCATCCACGCGTAGCGAACGGTCAGGGTGTTTGCGTCGTTGAACTGATAATCCACGCGCGGACTGATCGTGGTGTGCCACTGAGGATTGGGAATGGCCTGGTTCAATCGGATCACGCTCAGCGAATCATCCAGCCCCACGGCATCCACAATTGCGCTCTGGTCTATCCTGCGCCGCTCCACGTTCGCGAAAAAGGATGCGCGGCTCCAGAGCGGCCCTTCGACATTGCCTTCGAAATCGCGAGACCGATAGGGCGGCTTAGCCGCAGAGAAGGGATTGCGCGAGTTCAAAGCCGCATCTCTGAACTTCAACAGCGCCAAGCCGTGAAACTTATTCGTGCCCGGCTTGGTGAAAACCTCGATACGGCCGAAACCTGGAAGGTCGTATTCGGCGGCAAAAGGGTTCTGGTTGATGCGAATCTCCCGGATGGATTCCTTAGAAGGCAAGCGCCCTCCGCTGAATCCGTCGATAAAAGTCTGCCCTCCGTCGGGGGTCACGGCCGGGCCGGCCAGCGCTTGAAGCTCTGCGAGGAGCTCGTCCGGATCGTCGGCCATCGACTCCAGATCCCTTCCGGTCACAATGATGGCGCTGGCATTCGACTCGGCCGATACGCTGACAGGTTGAAAGCCATCCGCCTCCACCGTCACCTGCTGGCGGATATCGCTCAACTTCAGCTTCACATTGAAGATCCGCGGACGGCCCCCAGAAACGTCAAGCGGTTCGCTTCGAAAAGGCGCAAACCCGGGCCAGTCCACTTGAATCGAATAGCTTCCGGAAGCGAGGCCATTCACAGTAAACTTTCCGGTCGCGGCAGTCGTGACCGTGCGTGCGAAACCGGACGGACCTTTCACTTGCACCGCTGCACCCGGAATGACGGACTCCGAAGAATCCATAACCCGGCCTTCGATGGCCCCCTCGGGCCGCTGCGCGCAAAGCACGCCTGCCATGGCTGCCATGGCAATCAAAGTCAGACAAAGAAGGTTTCCCGCCGGCACAAGCACGTTCTCCAGAGGTCTTATGCGGAGCCTATTCGTTTTCACGCTGCCGTTCCTTTCTTACGCAGGACGTCTCCGTGATATTCGCGGTACCATTCAACGAAGTTCCGTATGCCTGTTTCGAGTGGCGTCTGAGGCGCGAATCCTGTGTCCCGAAAGAGCGCCCCGATGTCCGCATGGGTGGAAGGCACATCCCCAGGTTGCAGGGGAAGGTAATTCCGGATTGCTTTCTTCGAAAGGGCATCTTCGATGATGTCTACGAACCGGGCCAGGCTCACGGTATGACTGTTACCGATGTTGTAGACTCTGAACCTCGCGTTGCTGACCGACTCGCCCGGTTTCTCTTCGTGCAGGCACCGTGCCGGCGCCGCTGAGAGAAGGCGGGTTATGCCTTCAACGACATCGTCGATATAAGTGAAGTCGCGCCGCATCTCACCATGGTTGTAAAGATCGATCGGATGTCCTTCGTCGATGGCGCGCACGAACTTGTAATACGCCATGTCCGGCCGGCCCCACGGGCCGTAAACCGTGAAAAACCGGAGCCCAGTCACAGGAAGGCCGTAAAGGTGGCTATAGGAATGCGCGACCAACTCGTTGGCTTTCTTCGTAGCGCCGTAGAAGGAGACCGGGTGATCTGTCTGGTCCTCCACCGAGAAGGGAACCTTCCTGTTCGCTCCATACACGGAACTGGAGGAAGCGAAAATCAGATGCGGTACCCGCGTGCGCGCACACCCTTCCAACACGTTCACGAAGCCAAGCAGGTTGCTGTGGACGTAGGCGAGCGGATTGTCCAGCGAGTACCGAACGCCCGCCTGCGCCGCCAAGTTCACCACCGCCTCGAAACTTCCTTGCCGAAACACTTGAAGCATCCGATCGGGTTCCGCGATGTCGAGGCGTTGGAACGAGAAAGCAGGCTCGTGCAACAGGAGTGTCAAACGAGCCTGCTTTAGACGCGGATCATAATAGTCGTTCACGTTGTCGATGCCATGGACCTGATGTCCTTCCGCCAACAGGCGCCGCGCCAGGTGGAACCCTATAAAGCCGGCGGCTCCGGTAACGAGTATCTTCATAAGGTGTGTTCGTGCCGCTGGAGGAACACTCGCATGGTCCTTTCAGCGACCGGAACGTGTGTCTCAGACTTCCGCATACAGCTCCCTTTTCGGGTTGCCCTCCGCTGCCTGGAGGCGGTACGTGGCGGCATACTGGCCCTCTCGCGCCATCAGTTCCTCGTGCGTACCCTGCTCGAGGATTCGGCCAGAGCTCAGGTAGATGATTCGATCGGCATGGCTTACCGCGGGCAAATGATGAGAGATCCAGAGCGTCGTGCGGCCCTCGCTCAAACGGGACAGTGCCGCGCTCACTTCCGATTCATTCCTGCCATCGAGTCCAGCGGTCGGCTCGTCTAGAATCAGGATCGGCGTGTCGCGCACGGCTGCTCGTGCCAGTACGACGCGCCGGCGCTGTCCGCCGGAGAGCGTTGCACCCCGCTCCCCCAGAATCGTTTCATAACCCTGCGGGAGTTCCTGGATGAACTGATGGGCGTTTACTAAGCGGGAAGCCTGAATGATTTCTTCATCGGACGCCTCCTTCGAGCCGAACCGGATGTTATCCCGCACGCTGACAGCGAACAGTACGCTATCCTGCAAAGCCACACCCACCTGCCTGCGCAACGAATCCAGCTTATATTGCCTAAGATCGCGCCCATCGACCAGAATCCGCCCCTGGGTTGGATCGTAAAAACGGAGAAGCAAGCTCGCGAGTGTGGACTTGCCGCCTCCCGAGGGGCCCACGATCGCGATGTGCTCGCCGGGTTCCACCGACAAGTGGATGCCGCGCAAAACGGGAGTTCCTGGCTCATACTCGAACCAAAGATTGTCCAGGCAAATGGCGCCTCGCAGGCGGCCCGCTTCGATCGCATTTGGTGACTCTTGGATCTCAGACCACTCTTCGAGCAGATCCACAATCCGTTCGCCGGATGCCAGCGCCTTGACCATCTGGCCCACATACTTTGCCAGCTGCCGCATGGGCTTGAAGGCTGTGCGAAGGTAACTGATAAAGACGATCAAGTAGCCGGGACTGATCGTCTTGGCCATTCCCATCTGCGCCCCAAACCAAAGAGCGACCGCGGTTCCCGAGGTGGCGAACACCTCAACCGTACGTTCCAGACCCGCCGATAAGCGCTGCACGCGGACGCTATGTCCCAAGCTCTTGCGGTTCGCCGAAGCGAACACCTCCGCAAATGCCTTCTGGAGCGAGAGCGCCTGCACTACCGGGATCGAGCCGAGGACCTCCGTCGTTGTCGTCGCGATCGCCCCCTCACGCCGCCGTTGCTGCCGTGCTCCCTCTCTAAGCCGAGTCGTCAGGCGGCTGACGGCCACCAAGAACACCGGAAAAGCAAACGCCGCGGTCAGGGCCAACTTCCAGTTCATCCAGAACATCACAGCGACCATAGCCATCAGCGTCAATGACGTAGTCAGGAACGGAAGAATGGCCGTGACAATCACTTCGCGTAAGCGGTCCGTATCGGAGGTAACCCGGGTGATCAGGTCGCCCGTCTTATGTCGGCTGTGAAATGACAAGGGCAGTTGCTCCAAGTGAACGAACAGCCGGTCTCGGATCTCCGCGATAATGTTTGAGGCCGCTAACGAGAGCAGAACGGTACTGGCATAGTCGGCGGCCGCTCCGAGGACGGAAATCCCAATGAAGCTGAGTGAAAGGATTCCAAGCAGCAGACGGGGATCGCTCGTCTGTAGAATCCGCCACACCGCCGGGTGATTGTCGGATTTTCCGAGGAAAATTTGGTCGTAGATGAACTTGAGAGGCCAGGGTTGCAGCACGTCCATCCCCGTCGCGAGCAGAATGAAGACCGCACCTGCAATCAGCCGCTTTTTCTGAGTCGTGATCTGCGGTTGAAATGCACACAGAATCCGTCCGATGCTCGTAGAAAGGTTGGGCGTGGGTTTCATCGCCTCACCCCAGTGAGCCTGTCGAGTCTTGCCGATAGCGTGGACCGCAAAATCTGCGCCGTATTAGCTGCCCCGTTCATATCAAATGCCAACCTGGCCGGCGTCTTCGCGAGCATTCCAGCGATCTTGGACGCAAGTAGATCTGGGTGCAGCATCTCCGGATGAAGGAGCTCCACTACTCCCAGGCTCTCGAGTTTCTTAGCCCGTATGTATTGCTCCTGATCGTTGTTTGCCGTATAGGGATACACCAAACTGCGGACTCCGGTGGCCAGAAGATTCATGATGGTGTTGTATCCCCCCATGCTGATGGAGAGATCCGCACGCTTCAAAAGCTGAATGAAGTTTGGAGAGTACTTCTCCACTTCCACATTCCCCGTCTGCTGGGCGAGATGCTTCAGAACTTCGTACACCTGTTGAGGGATGAAGGGTCCTGCAAAGACGCAAAAGCGATGAGGAAG
>QHOM01000158.1 GCA_003218785.1 Verrucomicrobiota bacterium | reverse complement strand
GTTCCTTACTCACATGAGCCGGCGCGGCGTTCTGGCGTGCATGACACTTGGCGTATTGAGTCTGGTCGTGATGCCAAAATGGCCGATTCTGTGGCTGCATCAGTTCGGCTACTATGAGCACTTCATCCCAATATTCGTTTTTCCCGGCCCGTTGATCCTGCTGGCGCTGATCCGCTATCGAGATCGTGATGCGCTTTTGCTCTTGCTTACCGCCCTGATGCCGCAACGCTGGTTCTTCGATGCATTCATTCTCTGGCTGATTCCAAAATCGCGACGGGAAATCCTGGCGACCGTATTCTTCAGTTGGGGAGCAGGCATCTGGCGCTGGTATCACATTCCGCACAGCTTCACACAGGTGGGAAGGTGGGCGGTTTTGTATATGTATTTACCCATGTTGGTGGTTGTGCTGAGCCGACCAAGAGCACCAAAGCGACTTGCGCCGCTCCGCAATGGGGACGAAGGAGTTTTAACAAGGGCCCGTGATATCGATATTTGAGGAGCCTAACTCGCCGCCAGGGGAACCGTCACAGGCTCTTCCTTCTGCTCAGATTTCAGGGCTCCTCCCAAGCTAACCGCTAGAAGCAACAGAGCGACTGCCAGCACGTTTAAATGCTTCAACTGGAAGACGAGTGCAACGTAAATAGGAGTGCAGAAGAGCACGCCCAAACACGCCAGCAGCGACCATCGAATCCACGCATTTGGCTTCCAACCGCCGAACAACCATTCCGCCACGAGCAGCAGTGGAAGCAAGAGAATGCTGAGATCCTGGCTGTACCCGTGGTATCCCACCAGGAACGTGACTATCACTGCCAAGGCGAATGCCATGGCTGAGGTTCTCGAATCGCGCCATTGGGCGGGGTCGAACCTCTTCGCTGCCCACAGAAGCGCCCACGAGCTGGTGACGAGGATGAGGGCATCCAGCCAGAATGGCGTGGGGCGACGATCCGTCCAGCCCGCGATCAAGCCGCGCAAATTGGGCATGTTCCGAGGCCAAATCACTTTGATTGGCGGTGACTGATTGACTTGCCAGACGTATCGCGGATACTCCACCAATTCTTTCCACCCAACGAGGGCCGCAGAGAGCAGCACCAGCAGCCCCGCAACCAGTAGGAAACCGAGGATAAACTTCATCCGCCTGCGAAGCAAAAGGATGGCAACAAATGGAAGCACCAGGTGGAACTTGAATAAACCAAAGGCGAGACAGCAGCCAGCTGCGAATTCTGAGCCTCTGGTCATAGCGAGAAAGGTAAGGCTGTATAACATCAGCAGCAGAATCGAATCCTGCCCCTGCATCACGGCGACAGCCGCAGGAAAGAAGCCGAGGATAGCCATAAAGGGTACCCACGGGGAAAACCTAAAAACCGATTGCAAATGCCTGCGCAGCAGGAACAGCGTCCCGCAAAGCAGAAGTAGATTCACGCTCCCCCAGGCCAGATAGGCCGGCCAATACGGCAGATAACTGAATGGCAGATAGAAGAGTGCTTCAAACGGAGGGTGGTTATAAGGTAGCGGTCCATCATGGGCACGCGCTACGGGAGCAAATTGTCGCTGTACCTCGAGCTGAAGTCCATTTTCGTAGAGATGGCCACCCTGACCGGAGAGCAGGATCCTCGCCGCACCATAGAAAATGCTGAAGTCTGAATAGCCGTCCCTGGCCTGCTGTTTGACGTATAGAAACAGCAAAACGTGGAGAAAGATCATGCTGCCAAGGTAAAGGATTAAAACGAATTTCAGTTTACTGGCTAGCATTCTCGAACTGACTTCAAATTTACAAGTGCTGTTCCTGAAGGCTTGCATTCTATCCCAACCCGAATTCTCTTTGCTTCTAGGGTGAACTGCTGCTGACCTGGCCGGAACAGTCATCTGCGAGCACACTTATCTTTTCGATTGGGAAACGGAGCGCCGGACCGGGAATACGACTTGGACGGGCATTCTCCAGGGCGGGCGCGCTTCGGCACCCACATCGCGTACCGAAAAATTTTGGAAACCCTTAACGAGATCAACCCTCGAGAAAGTATTGTGCAATACCCTGACCGGGTTGGGCCTAAAATGTGTACCAAATTGTCTCCCAAGCGCAAGGGCGTCAGGTTATGATGGATAGAGTAGTTCCAGATGGGGATCACTTTCCTCTTGCAAGCCATTGATTCACAAGGGAAAGAAATCCGGTCTCGCAAAGAGCGGGAGCGCACCCAGAATAGTCTGGAGATCTGGGGCTCGGCTGAGAGCCCTGGTCCGTATGGAGGAGGAAAATGAAAGACACTCTCCGTAGACTTTGTCAGGAAAATGAAGGACAGGACATCGCGGAATACGCGGTAATGCTCGCGGTGATCCTGGTCATTGTGGTGGGTACGATACGGCTGATCGGGTCCAATGCCAATACCGTGTTCTCGTCGGTCGCCAGCTCAATTAAGCAATAGCACCCGCCCGGCAAGGACCGGGCTCGATTGCTGACAATCAACAAACAGACTCGTGGCTGGCGTAAGATAGTGCGGCATGGGAGGCGGCCCAACCACCGAACGCTGGCTGTGCCACGCCCAATTTTGACGACTACAACAAATTTACGGTAATCAGCGGTACCTTTGCATTGGTATCGAAGGAGTGCTGTCGTCATCGCGAGGCAAGGAGGGAAGTGGCGGGTGTTGATAGGATTTCAAGCTGCGACCTGCGCACCAGCGAGACCGAGCACGGCAATTTGACTGCTTTGAGGAGCAGTGATGAATCGCACTCGACTATTAATTATCGGATTCCTGGCATTGGCGCTGGGAGCGTTTGTGAGCTATACCGTGTACAACCAACTGCAGGCTAAGAGAGGTACTAACGACCCTGGTGTGGACGTGGTGGTCGCCGCAGGCGAGATCGCAATAGGGGCCAAAGTCGAAGACAAGGACATCAAGGTAATGAAATTCCCCGCTGCAAATGCACCTCCGGGCTACTACTCCAAGCCACGGCAAGTGCTGGGACGGGGCGTCATTCTGCCGATCGGAAAAGGTGAGTTTGTCCTGCCCAACAAGCTGGCTGCGGAAAACGCAGGTTATGGCTTGCCAGGACTGATTCCACCGGGTATGCGCGCAGTTTCAGTGCGGGTGAACGAAGTTGTGGGGGTAGCTGGCTTTGTTCAGCCGGGAACACGAGTGGATGTGCTGCTGACTGGCGCTCCCGGGAGTGGTGAGCATCAAACAACCACCGTCCTGGAGAACGTTGGTGTGATCGCCGCCGGTCAGCGGCTGGAGCGCAACGCGGCCGGTGAAGCGCAAATGGCTCCAGTGATTACGTTGCTCGTTTCCCCCGATGATGCGCAGAAGCTCACCCTGGCCAGCACCGAAGGCCGCATCCAGTTAGCGTTGCGTAATCCTCTGGATACCCGCCAGGAAAGCCTTATCTCCGTGAAGACGGGAGCGCTGTACCGCAATTTGACAGCGCCCGCGCCGCCACCCCGGCCCAGGGTCAAGAAAGCCTCGGTCGTAGTACCGCCTCGGCCGGAGACTATCACCATTGAAGTGATTCGCGGGAACGATAGAAAAGAAATTAATTTAAAGTAAAGTTCTAAGAACTCAGCCCGGATTGTGCACGAGATCGAATTGCTTCTCGCTTGGGAGAGAAAATCACAGATGAACGCTCCCCGCCTACTTTCTGGGGTGACGGCAAGCCTGATTCTTTTATTGGCAAGCACAATAGCCCAGTCCGGACCGCAATCTGCTGCCCAGAACCCGCCTGCAGCTCAGCAAGAGCCGCAGCAGCCGGTCCCTTCCAGCCAGACGGCTAGCCAAACGCCTGGGGGCGCCGCAACCACCGCGCTGCCCCCGCCGAGCGAGACTCAGGGCTCCGCGCCTTTGCGGGTCATGGTAGGCAAGTCATTGCTCATCAATACTACGGAGCGTCTGAAGCGCGTGTCGGTCACTGACCCGAATGTAGCTGACGCGCTGGTGGTTACGCCCACGCAGATTCTGGTCCACGGGCGCGCTCCGGGAGAAGTTTCGCTGCTCATTTGGGATGAGCTCGAACGCTCTCGCAGTTTCGATTTGAGAGTGGACGTTGACGTAAGCGCTGCAGCGGAAGAAGAGAGAAGGATATTTCCCGACGAACAAATCACCGTTACCCCCTCGCGGTCTGCGATCGTACTTTCGGGACACGTTTCGACCGAGGACACTGCGAAGCGTGCCGGCATGATCGCCGATGCTTATTCGAAGAATGTCGTCAATGTCCTGACCTTCGGGCCGGTAGGAGCCCAGGAGGTCCTGCTGGAAGTAAAGTTCGCCGAAGTGGATCGATCCGCCATAGCGCAACTCGGGGTCAATTTCTTCACCCCCGGAACGGGAAATACGGCCGGTACGCTTACGACTGGACAGTTCGGAGGGTTCCAGGTCTCCACAACCTCCAGCACAACGACAACTGCGGGCGGTTCGACTACCACGGCCACTTCCGCCGCTCCGCCTCGTATCAAC
>QHOM01000157.1 GCA_003218785.1 Verrucomicrobiota bacterium | reverse complement strand
TGCCGCTACAAGAATCTTCTACCTACGAATGCACACGAATCGAAACGCATGATGTTGTAGAGGCGGCTGTCTCAGCCGCAGAGGTTTTTAGATTGCGCGTGAGGACACGCGCCGCAACACCAAATGCGATTTTGTTGTAGAGGCGCTTGATTCGCTCGCTTCCCAGTTCGCTTGGCGCCGTCCGTCGGCATCCTTGCCCGTCTAATCTCCCACGTCCCCGCTCGGAGCTTTGTATCAGACGCCGACCTGTTTGAAATCGGCGTTTTACAAAAACGCCCTACAAAATCGGCGTCAGCCGCGTCATCCGCGGTGTTGGATACGTCGCCCGAGAAGTTTTTTCTTTCGTAAATCGGGGTGACGCTGTTCTTTGTTCGCCGATGGCTGCGGCAGAAGATCGGCGGGTGAGCACGCGCGCGACGGGAATCGTCGGCATAGCGATTCTGTGCAGTCGCGTGCTCGGTTTAATTCGCGAAACGGTGTTTGCAGGTCTGTTTGGCGCGGGAAGAAATCTCGACGCGTTCTTAATGGCATTTCGCCTCCCGAATTTGCTCCGTGACTTGTTTGCTGAGGGCGCGCTTTCAACGGCCTTCATCACGACGTTTTCAAAAAAGATTGCAGTTGATGGCGATCAATCGGCGTGGCGACTGGCGAACAAAGTTGCGACGCTGACGGCCGTTTTCATGAGCGCAGTGACGTTGCTCGGCATCGTATTCGCGCCGCAGCTTGTCGATCTTTTGACATGGGGGAGTTGGTCGCCGGATAAAACGGCACTGACGATTTTGCTCACACGAATCATGTGGCCTTTCATGCTGCTCGTGTCGCTTGCAGCGCTCGTGATGGGAATACTCAATGCGAAACACGTTTTTGGGCCGCCGGCCATGGCGTCGAGTTATTTTAATCTCGGTTCGATTATTGGCGGCGTGGCAATCGGCTGGTGGCTCGATCCGCATTTCGGGGCGCGTTCGCTCGTGGGCCTGGCAATTGGGACGCTCATCGGGGGCGCGTGGCAATTAACGGGGCAATTCCCTTCCTTGCGGGGCGTTGGCTACAAGTATCGCGCCGATTTTCACTGGCGCGACGAAGGCGTGCGCACGGTGCTTACGTTGATGGGACCTGCCGTGATTGCCGCCAGCGCTGTACAAGTAAACGTGCTCATCAACAGCGGATTTGCGGCGAGCCTTGGCAACGGCCCGGTCAGTTGGTTGAACATTGCATTTCGACTAATGCAGTTGCCATTGGGAATTTTCGGGGTCGCGATTGGCACCGTTACCCTTCCGTTGGTATCGAAAAGCGCGGCAGTTGGAAACATGGACGAGTTCCGCGCGATTCTCGCTCGGGGAATACGGCTCGCATTTTTGCTCACTATTCCGTCGGCGATCGGGCTCGCGATGCTTGCGTCGCCCATCATCAGCGTGATCTATCAGCACGGGCGGTTTAATGCCGAAATGACGCGCGAGACTGCCGGCGCATTGCAATTTTACGCGGTCGGGCTCGTTTCCTACGCAGTATTGAAGGTGTTAACGCCCGCGTTTTACGCGATCGGTCAACGCAACACACCGATGCTGGTGAGTTTTCTCGCGATCGGTGCAAATCTTTTTCTGAACTGGCTTTTTACATTTCGCCTTGGGTGGGGGCATCGCGGCCTTGCGTTTTCGACTAGCCTCGTTGCGACAATCAACTTCCTGTTGCTTTACGCTTTGATGCGACGCCATGTAAGCAGGCTGGAAACGCGCCAGATGCTAATCGGCCTTGGAAAAATATGTCTCGCTGGCGCACTGCTGGTGTTGGTCTGCTGGGCGGCAAATTACTGGTGGCTTGATGCGTGGGCGGGCCTGCGCTTTTTCCCAAAGTTATGCGAGTTGCTGGTTGCGATTGCGTTTGGTGCGATGGTATTTTTTGGTGGCATTTTTGTGCTGCGCGTGAGCGAAGTGCAGGACATCGTCGATCTTCTTCGACGAAGACTGAGGTAGGGGCGGTTCACCCGAACCGCCCGCCCCGGACATGGACGCGCGCGACCGGCGATTGAGGTCAATCGCCCCTACCTTAGCGCTTGATCGAGATCCTCGATCAAGTCGTCCGCGTTTTCGAGGCCGATCGACAATCGCAAGAGGCCTTCGGGTGAAGTTGTTCCTGCTCCCTCAATCGATGCTCGATGCTCGATCAAGCTTTCCACGCCGCCGAGGCTGGTCGCACGCGTAAAGATTTTTGTTTTCGCCGCGACCGACATCGCTGCGTCGCGCCCATCCCGTACTTCAAACGATAGCATTCCGCCGAACATCGACATCTGGTGCGCGGCGATTTCATGTCCGGGATTAGAAGACAACCCCGGATAATGCACGTCGTTCACTTTTTGATGTTGCGCGAGAAAATTTGCAACTTTCATTGCATTTTCCGAATGCGCGCGCATCCGCCAGGGGAGGGTGCGCATTCCACGCAAGACCAGCCAGCAATCGAAAGGCGAGGGGACAGCCCCACCCGAATATTGGATCGCGCGAATGCGCTGAAAAAATTCGCTGTCCTTCTTTGCGACGACGATTCCGCCGGCTACATCGCAGTGGCCGCCGAAATATTTGGTGGTTGAATGAAGAATTAAGTCAGCCCCCAGTTCGAACGGTCGCTGCAGCACCGGCGCCCATGTGTTATCGCAAACGCAGAGCGCGCCCACGCCGTGAGCAACTTCGACGATTGCCGCAATATCGACGATCTTCAGCAATGGGTTCGAAGGTGTCTCGCTCCAGGCCAGCTTTGTTTGCGGTCGCAACGCTTTCTTTACGGCATCCAGATTGCCCATGTCGATGAAGTCAGCCTCGAGTCCCCAGCGCAGGAAAATTTCGCGAAGTAATCGCGTTGTACCGTAATAAGCGTCAACGTGAGCCAGAACATGATCTCCCGGCGCGAGCGCTTGAAACAAAGCCATCGCTGCAGCCGTGCCGCTGCCAAAAGCAGCCGCGGTCTCGCCGCCTTCGAGCATGCTGACTCCGCGCTCCAGTGCCTCGCGGTTCGGATTGTTGTTGCGCGTGTACATGAATCCGCGTGAATAATTGCCTTCGACGTCGCGCTCGAAGGTCGTGGAAAGATGGATCGGCGTTGCAACCGCTCCTGTCGTGGGATCAATAGTGTGTCCTGCGTGGACTGCTAGCGTTTCAATTTTCATTTTCATTGATTTATGAAAAGAGACGCTAAGGATTCCGAATGTGATTGTCGATCTTGCGCAATGGTTTCGATTTGACGGCTCTATCCGCCGAGCGCAAATAGCAAGCCTGTACTTGCGCTCGATTGGGGCGTTTCCATGACGATTTACGACGACGAAATTTTCAAGATGGCCTGCGACCAGTTCCAGGTCATTGCCGATTACTTGAATATCGACCCGAACGATCGCGAATGGGCAACGTATCCCAAACGCGCCGTTGCGGTCACTCTCCCAGTGCACATGGACGACGGCAGCACGAAGGCATTCCAGGGGTATCGCGTCCAGCATCACATCGCGCTCGGCCCGACCAAGGGTGGCACGCGTTTCGCCCTTTCGTTATCGATGGGCGAAACCGCCGCACTGGCAATGTGGATGAGCTGGAAATGCGCACTGGCCAACCTGCCCTATGGCGGCGCCAAGGGTGGCGTCGCTGTCGATCCGACGAGATTATCGCACACGGAGCTCGAAGCCGTCTCGCGCCGTTACATGCAGGAAATGATTCCGTTCGTGGGTCCACACACTGACATCATGGGCCCGGACATGGGCACTAACGAACAGATCATGGCTTGGTTCATGGATACCTACTCGGTGTACATGGGCTACGCCGTGAACGAGATCGTTACCGGCAAACCCGTCGCCATTGGCGGGACTGAAGGCCGCCGCGAAGCGACTGGACGCGGTGTCGTTTACCTGGTCGAGCGCGCGATGAACATGTTGAAGATCGATCCGGAAAAGTGCACGGCCATCGTTCAAGGTTTTGGCAACGTCGGCTCGGTGACGGCACTTTCGTTCGCATACAAAAGCGGCGTTAAAGTTGTGGGCATCGGCGATCACACGGCCACGATCTACAATCCAAAAGGAATTGATGTCAAAGCTGCCGAGCAGCACGTTCTTAAGAAAGGAAACCTGCGGGCGTTTGCCCAGGGCGATCACGTCAATCCAAACGAATTCCTCACCCTGCCGTGCGATGTGCTTGTTCCGGCGGCGGTTGATCGGGTAATCCACGGAAGGAATGCAGGCCAACTCAAATGTCGAATCCTTGCCGAATCCAAGGCTTGCAAAGCTTCCTTTGGACCGAATCGGAAGTGACCGACAAGCTCTTCCGCATTCTCGAGCACTCGTTTGCGCAAGTAATCAGACGAGCGAAGGAACACAAGATTTCGCATCGCACCGCGGCCATGGCCATTGGCGTCGAGCGCGTCATCAAAGCCAAACAGATGCGCGGTTTGTTCCCATGAACCGCGATAATGGCTTCGCATCGCGAAGATAACCGGCAGGGTCGGCAGCTCGACATTTTGACCGATGAGCAGAATGCCCCCGCATTGTCGTCTCGCGCTTGGGGCACGGAATTAATCGGTCTTGCAAGCGTAAATGAAGCTGGCGAGTGGGCTGGCTTTCCTTACAGGGACAACGATTTGTCCGCGCCATATCGAGAATGGGCAAACCATGCCCCTGTCATGGGTTATTATCTGCATCGGCTCAAAAATGGTAAGAGATCGTACCGGTGTCGCGAAATCAAAGGTGGCACGCACAGCTTTCTTCGCTCCAAAACGTGGCACTTTGCGGGATCGACGGTCGACGAGAGCGCCTCATTGAAATATCGAATTACACCGAAGGATTCTTCGCCCACCGAGTATCCGCTGACCTCGCATGTCGCACTTGCATTGCATCCGGGATTCGGTGCGGCTTCGTTCGAAGGCTTTCGTTTGCAAATGCCGTCAGGTTGTTATCGCCGATATGTTTTGCACCGGCAATTATCTCTCTGGCGAAATGCGGGACTTCGATTTTTCCGGTGCGGAAATGCCGTTTCCCAGAAATGAATTGCCAGGATCCTGCATCCTGGAGCTTGTTGATGTGCAGGCGCTAGAATTTTGCTATGTCGACCCGCCAAGCGGATGCCGGGCAATTGTAGATCTAAACGGCGTGCCCTATCTAACTCTGTGGTTCGCTGGCGGGCCACTTCTCTGCGTCGAACCTTGCTGGGGTCTGACGGATCATCACGAACAGCGCGCATTTGAAGACACGAAAGGCATTCAAACCATTTTACCCGGCGAGGAGCTGCGCGCCTCCTTTAGCATGATTCCGCAACTTGCCTCTTCCGATTAGCGTGCACGTTAGCCACAACAACTGAAAGCCGGCAGGTACCGAACGCGTACATTGAAAACCGCACTGCGGATTGAAACACGCTGCGGTTTTTTACGCCTATTAGATTCCCAATGCCGCCCTTCTCACCAGAGCCGCCCACGATGAC
>QHOM01000156.1 GCA_003218785.1 Verrucomicrobiota bacterium | reverse complement strand
GAGATGGGTTCTAGGAATCACCAGGTTTCGGGCTGGAATAGAGCGACACCAAACGTGCGATTAGGACGGCAACATAGAGGAGCCCGGTCATCGCCTCCATAGCCGCGAGCCAGCGCGCAATTCTTGATACGGGCGTGATGTCGCCGTAACCGACCGTGCTCAGTGTGATGAAGCTAAAGTAGAAGCCAGTGAACCCGTTCATCGATCGCGTCCCTGCGTTCGTGTTGAAAGAGAAGGCTCCCCCTGGCGTCAACTGGTCCACAAGCCAGTAGGCCATCGTCCACATCAAACCGAGCATCAGGTAAGCTGAAATGCTCGCACAGAGCACTTCGGTGGTAACCGAAGGCGCGCGAAGAACGAAGCGCAGCAGATGCGCCACTACAAAAATAATCAGGATCAGCCCGCCAACGAGGAAGACCGCAGGTGGAACCAGGTCGGCCCGGAAATGATTTATCCACCTGCCACCGACCGCTGGAACGGCAAGCACGAGCGCGATGACCAGGACGCGCTTCCGCTCCGCGACGGCAAGGACGCCAGCAAGCAGCACCAGGGAAAACAAGATCGATACAATAAGCTCGCCACCTTTAATCTCCTCGACAAAAGGCGCACAGGTGAAAAAGAGAGCGAGAGCAATCAGAAGTTGCACCGTGGAGAAGCGACGGAATTTTACGCGCCCCAGCACGGGTTTCATCGACTCTTTCGACTGCACGGTTTCGTTGATTCAGTCCAGACAATTTTCGCCGCGCCACGCGCTGCTTTCCTCGCACTGATCATTTATTCCTAACGAATTCTGGTCGATGCCTCTCACTGGAAGAGCGTTCCCTTGATGAGCTTGGGCAGCACTGGCGTCAGCTGAAGCTGGATGTTCCACCGCTGGCCCACGGGACCCGGCTGCGTCACCATGTACTGGCCGGCGAGCGAAATTTTCACGGGAAGCCGTCCGAACTTGACCACCTTCCCGACCCCGAGGCCGATCGGGACGGTCCAGCGATTGTTGGTGGGCGCCTCCCAGTTCGCGAGGATGTTGCCCGAGTAGCCCACGTTCCAACCCCCGTCGAAAAACAAATTCGCGATCGGCTGGATGTTCATCTGGTTCGTGTCGGGCCGGCCGTGCTCGCCAGCGAAGGACCACCATTGCTGGGGAAACACGCCGACGATGTACTTCTTGGTCATGTAGGCCAAGACGACCGCGGGACCGACCTGCCATTTTCCCTGGCCCGTGTAAACGGAGCCGGCCGTAGGAAAGATGAACGTCGGCCCGACGCCGAGCAGCCAGTTGCCGCTGTTGACCGGTGAGAAAAGCTCGAGCTGCGTCCAGTCACCGAAGGCCGTGGTCCGTACTTCTTCTCCGGTCATCGAGGTGAAGGGAACACTGTTGTAGACCTGGATCACCGGACGCGTGATCAGGTTGATGTCCTTCGTCAGGCTCACCGGCATGACGGGCTGGAAATTCAGGTTGTAGTTCCAACGGTCGTTGGTCAACTCGAAGTTGTTGAACTGAAACTGCAGGGACCAGAGGTTCGCAACCGGATTGGCGAGTTCCTTGGCGAGCTCGTTGGCCTCCTCCGCAGGGGTCGACGCCTCCTGGCCCCGGGAGACGGCGCCGATGGCCAGAGCGAGGAGAACAATGGAGTGGAACCGCAGGAATCTCGCGCCAACGAGCGCGGCGGCGATGAGGTGGTGCCTGCCCGCCGAAGCTTTACCGAAGCCGGGTTTGTGTGTGCTTTTCATGGTTGTGGTTTATCAGGTATTGGAACAGCTACCTACGCCTCTCTGCTTCTATTTGTCTTTGCCGTATGTCTCTGGGACGGGTCCTGGGCGCTTGCCGGTCGGGTAGAGCAGCGAGCCCGTTTCACATGGTCTCCTTTATCTTTCTGGTAGTTATCAACGAGGGCAGCAGCCATCAGGCTGCTACCCTCGATCTAACCGCCACGCTGTTACCAATTTCCCATAGCTTCCGTGCCCATCGGACCGAACCCTTGGAACTGCTCAACTTCGACATGGTTGGGTCCCGCGGTTTCTGTTGTGAACACAGGCGTTCCAGCCATTTGCTGCTGACCCTGCTGAGCCGCGAGCGCCTGTTTATAGGCGTTGTATTGCTTTTGTCTTCCAACGAAGATTTGGTCCTTCTTCGTTGTGGGAAACACGTAATACAATTTCCCGTTGTACTTAACGGCCGAGACCCTCCCCTGAGCCAGTTGACTGACCGCTTGCTGTTGCTTGGGCGTGGTGACCGTAATAAACTTAAAACCTGCTTGCGCAAGCAAGTTCTGCTTCTTGGATGCGGCGATTTCGGCGTTGTTGGTGGCGACGGTCTGGCATGCTGGCATCAGCACCAATGCCGCCATCGTAGCAGCGACATTTGCCAGTGTCGTTAGTGTAAATAGCTTTTTCACGTTGACCGTGTATCGCTACTTACCAATCCCCCATGGCCGCCGTGCCCATCGGGCCAAACCCACCGAATTGCTGGACTTCGATGTGGTTAGGTCCCGCCGTCTCTAGCGTGGGCTCCAGAGACTGTCCCGCGATCAGTTGTTGACCGGGTTGACCCTGTTGACTGGCTGGCTGGCTGGCTTTCTGCGCCGCGAGCGCGTTTTTGTAGGCGTTGTATTGCTTTTGTTTCCCGACGTAGATCTTATCCTTCGTCGCGGTGGGAAACACGTAGAACAATTTTCCGTTGTAATGAACGGCCGAGCATCTGCCCTGGGCTAGTCCAGCGATCGCCTGTTGTTGCTTGGGGTTAGTGACCGTTATGACCTTAAAACCCGATTGCGCGAGCAAGGCCTCCTTCTGGGCGACGACGGACTGGCTAGTGCCCGTGGTCTGACACGCTGCCATCAGTATCAGGAGAGCCCCGGTACTGACGATACTTGTTAGTGTTAATAGCTTTTTCATATGTTTATTTTGAGTTGGTTGTTTATGTTCTTAGTTTTATAGGAAATTTAAAAGTTGAGTTCAAGACATTTTGAACTTGCGGCAGCCCGGTGAGGATAAAGCCCACGCGTTTCAGGATCAATTCGTAGTTTCGGACATTAGTCGATCCTCATGATTTTGGTACCTTGGAGACCAAGGCCGGCCATCAAACCTTGCTGGTCGAATGTGAAGGCATAGATGCCGCTATGCATGGTATCGGTGGTGAAGCTGCGGGCCATTCCTTTGTCCACGATGACCACGCTCGGGCCGGTGCCGATCTCCCAGCCGCGCGTGTTGTTTACCCAATCCACCGCACTTTGATTCATTAAGAAGAGGGCGTAGCCGTATTTTTGAACGCCGGCTTGCAAGCCATAGGAGGCGGCTACGGTTCGGTAGCGGCCGCGAGGTTGGCCGTGCACGAAGAGAATTCCTTGGCCCCCTTGAGCGCCGAAGATGAAGCCGGCTTTGACCACGTCCGGAAAAACAAGAACGGCCACTGCTTTCGATTTACATTTGGCGGCCGCCGGGTTTTGCGCCACCAGCTGTTGCAGCGCGGCGCGCGACTGGCTGGTCAAATCGTCGGCGGATGCTGTGTGTGTGCTAAGTAACGCGACAGTGGCGAGCATCAAGCCAGGCGCGTATTTCCATTTTGATGTGATATTCATATATGTGTTTATTCAATGAAGTGTTAACCCACTCCACAGTGGAGTCGGATTGCTCTAATCATGGCGTGTCGCGGACGCGGTGCATATGGGACTTTAGGCCTATATCTAAGCAGCAGTGAAATGGCCAAAAAAACTCAGCCCGGAGCTGGGCCGCCACTCCCGTTTTTCCCGTGACTCGTGAGTTCACCGGACGGCTCGGACTCCGGTAGTGGTGCGGTTTGAAATCTCAATCTAGCAGGATGTAGATTCCGAGGGCGATAAGAACCACGGGTACGATCCAGTGTCCCCACCTTCGCAGAGTGTAGGCGACCGCTTTCTGCCGATGAATCAGATAGCTAATAACGCACCACACAGCCAGAAGCACATAAAGAACGGCGACTAGCACCAATACGCGTGGCGCGTCGCTTATCGCAAATAACGGCGCGTAAATCCCGATGTTGTCCGCTCCATTTACGAACGTGACAGTAGCAACGTCGAGCGCTCCCGTGCTGACGCCTTGTACATCAACGTTGCGCTTGGTGATTAGCTTTTTTATCCCGATTGCTATTGGAGCAATGCCGAATAAGCGAAGCCATTCATGGGGCAAAATCTGACCGCCTACGAACGCTAGCAAACTTACGAGCACCAATGCAGTGAAGCCAACGTACTGACCAAAAACTACGTGCCAGCGGTGCGGGGTTTGAGAAAAGAAAATTGTGAGGAAAACAATGTCATCAATGTTCGTCGCGGAAAAGGCAACGGCTCCAGTTATTAACGCGGAAACGAACCAATTCATCCTGCCAAATTAGAGAAGCGCAATCACTTCGTCGATGCTCCAAACTTGATTGGAAACGCCCGCTTCCATCGCCGGCGTGACAAGCAAAGTCTGGTGAAT
>QHOM01000155.1 GCA_003218785.1 Verrucomicrobiota bacterium | reverse complement strand
TGACGCCCTTTTTTACTGTTTTGTCCTTGTTTTGATGGTTTTGCCGAAAAGGCTCTTTCCCGTTCACTATTGTACTAGACGAAATCGGAAGCGAGGTCACGTGAAAACCCCGGAAATTTTTCAGTTCCCGGTTTGAAATAGCCGCGGATCGAGATGGGGAGTGGAATGGGTCAGCTCTAGAATCTTGCAGAAATTGATTCGACCGGCGGCGACATATCTGTTTTGTTCGTGGTATGGCGTAAGGTGAGTCAGTTGCGCAAGCGCGATGGCTGCAAACGGGCGATGGCGCGCTTGATCAGGCGCAGGACGACGGTGGATAACGCCTGGATTGCACGGAGCTAAAGCTGGGGCATGCGAGCGCAATCAGCCGCTGGCTGTGCCCACGCGAAGGGGGAGGACGAAGTGGATGGGAAACGTCTGGCCGCGATCAAGCGGTGAAAACCTGCAAGATTCAAGAGCTGACCCCATCTTCCATCTTCCTTAAGCCCACTTTGTCGAACTACTTCTTTTCATATTTTTCTTCGATTTTTTTGACCGTGAAATGCGCTTTAGGTATGCAGCGATTCCTTCACTAACAGCTGCGGCGACGGCTCTGCCGAAGGTCGTGGAGTTTTGGCGCGGCGCTCCTTGAACCACATGATTACGACGTAGAACACGGGCGTAAGAAAGAGACCAAAACCGGTTACGCCGAGCATTCCGAAGAAGACGGCAGTACCCAGGGCTTGGCGCATTTCTGCACCGGCGCCTTTGCTGAGAACAAGCGGAAGCACACCAAAGATGAAGGCAAAAGAGGTCATCAGGATCGGACGCAATCGAAGACGGCACGCTTCGACTGCGGCGGTGAAACGATCTTTTTGGTCGCGATCCTGGATTTGCTTCGCGAATTCGACGATCAGAATCGCGTTTTTGCAAGCGAGCCCAACCAGCACAACAAAACCGATCTGGGTGAAAATGTTGTTCTCCATCGAGCGCAGCCAGACACCGTAGATCGAGCTGAACAGACACATCGGGACGATCAGAATGATGGCGAGCGGCAACGACCAACTTTCGTAAAGCGCCGAGAGCAGGAGAAAAACGAAGAGGACGCAGAGCGGAAAAATGTAGATCGCGCTGTTGCCAGCAAGCTTTTGTTGGAGCGCGATCTCGGTCCATTCGGTGGTGAAACTGGTGGGCAGAATTTGTTTGGCGAGACGTTCAACGGCTGCCAATGCGTCGCCAGTGCTCGCGCCCGGTGCGGGCTGACCGCTGAGGTCGGCCGCAGTAAACATGTTGTAACGAGTGATCTTGTCGGCGCCGCTTACTTCCTGCACGGTCGCCACCGAACCGAGGGGAACAATTCCACCTGAATTGTTGCGCGTTTTCAGCAAACGGATGTCGTCGGGACTCAATCGAAATTGCGAATCGGCCTGGGCGGTGACGCGATAGGTGCGGCCGAAAAGCGTAAGATCGTTCACGTATGTCGATCCAAGATAAGTCTGAAGCGTGCCGAAGATGTTACTAAGCGGCACGTTCATGCTTTTCGCTTTGACGCGATCGACTTCCAGCCAGAGTTGCGGGACGTTGGCGCGAAAGGTCGTGAGGTTGTTCGCCAAGCCAGGCGTTTGATTTGCCTTCACCATCATGGCGAAAGCTTGCGTTTGCAGTTCATCGAGACCGGCGTTGACCCGATCCTGAATGAACAGCTTATAGCCGCCGGCGTTGCCAATGCCTGCCACGGGGGGTGGCGGAAAGGCAATGACAAGAGCTTCGGGAATCTCGGCACGAACGCGCGCGTTTATCTTCGCCAGAATCGCCGGCATTCCCTGGTCGCGAGTGTTTCGCTCCGAGAATTCCTTGAAAGGCAGGAACACGGCCGCGGTGTTTGGTTGATTGCCCCCGAAGAGATTGAATCCAGCGAATTCGACCGTGTTGAGTACGCCAGGCGTTTCGTGCGCGATCTTCGAAATCTTGTCGACGACCGCTTGCGTGCGATCGAGGGAAGCCGCATCTGGTAATTGCGCAAAAACGACAGCGTAGCCGCGGTCTTGTGTCGGAAGAAAGCCGCCGGGCACAACTTTGAAACCGAGACCGGCCAGACCAAGTAAACCGGCATAGATAAATAAAATGATGACGGCCAGTCGGACAAGACGCGCGACGGTGTTGCCATAGGCATTCGAGCTCCACGCGAAGGCCCTGTTGAAACCTTTGAACAACCATCCGAGCAAACCGTCGAGGATACGTTGAAATGAATCCTTCTCCGCGCCACGCGGCTTAAGCAGGAGCGCGGCAAGAGCTGGGGAAAGTGTGAGCGAGTTGAGTGCGGAGATCGCGGTCGAGACTGCAATGGTTAGCGCGAATTGTCGAAAAAAAGTGCCAGTGATGCCGCTTATGAACGCGGTCGGGATGAACACCGAGCAAAGCACGAGTGCAATCGCAACCAGCGCTCCGCCGACTTCCGTCATGGCTTTGCGGGCTGCATCGCGCGGGGTCAGACCATCTTCGATATGATGCTCGATCGCTTCCACGACCACGATCGCGTCGTCGACTACGATGCCGATCGCGAGAACAATGCCGAACAGCGACAGGTTGTTGATCGAGAACCCGAAGCCTTTCATCGCCGCGAACGTGCCGATCAACGAAACTGGGATCGCGATGAGCGGAATGATCGCCGCACGCCAGGTTTGGAGAAAGATCAGGACGACAAGAACGACCAGCGCGATTGCTTCGAAGAGAGTCTTCTGCACTTCATGAATTGATTCGCGGACAGAAACTGTCGGATCGTAAACAATCGTGTAGTCGAGTCCGCTCGGGAAACGCTGCTTGAGCTCAGCCATCTTCTTTCGCACCGCATCGGAAGTCGCGAGGGCATTTGAGCCCGGCAATTGATAGATAGCAATCGCAGTCGCGGGTTTTCCGCCAAGCTGGCTGTTGACGGTGTAGTCGCGAGCGGCGAGCTCAACGCGCGCGATATCGCGCACACGCGTAACTTGTCCATTGGTGCCAGTCTTGACGATGATTTCGCCGAACTGCTTTTCGTCGGTTAATCGGCCTTGCGTGCTGACGGTGTACTGAAATGCGGTTGCGCCCTTCGGCACTGGCGGCGCACCGATAATTCCAGCTGCGACTTGCACGTTCTGCTCCTGGACCGCTACCACCACGTCCTGCGCCGTTAGTCCACGAGCAGAAAGTTGGTGAGGATCGAGCCAGAGCCGCATCGAATATTCGCGTGCGCCGAAAACGTTGATGTCGCCGACGCCATCGACGCGCGCGAGTTCGTCGCGGATCTGAAGCAGCGCATAATTGCTGGTGAAAAGCGAATCGAGCGATCCATCCGGTGAGACGAGGTGCACGACCATGGTAATGTCGGGTGACTGCTTTTTCGTTGTCACGCCGATCCGCTGGACGTCAGGCGGGAGCACGGGAATGGCGATGGCCACCCGATTTTGTACAAGGACCTGTGCCGTATCGAGATTGGTGCCGAGCTTGAACGTGATGCTCAGCGTCATGTTACCGTCGCTCGTGCTCTGCGAAGACATGTAGAGCATGTTCTCCACGCCATTGACTTGTTGTTCGATTGGCGTCGCGACGGTTTCCGATACGACTTTCGCGTTCGCGCCGGGATAATTGGTCGTGACCTGGATCGTCGGCGGCGCGATCTCGGGATATTGAGCAATGGGAAGCGTCGAAAGCGCGATCACACCGACGAGCGTAATCACAATGCTGATCACGCCGGCAAAGATCGGCCGGTCGATGAAGAAGTGCGGGAAGTTCATGCGAGTGCGGAATTCCGAATACGGAATGCGGAATCAGCGGCGCGGTTGCATCGAGCGGTTTTGATCGAGACGACAGTGATCGCGATCAGCTCGTTCGCTTCCTGCTTGATCGCTGTGAGCTTCGCCGCAGGAACGAGCTTGGAGTCCTCGAGTAACTCCAGCCAGAACAAGGTTCCATCGGCTTCCTCTTCGACGATTCCCATTTTAGCGATGAAGTCGGCGGTCGATTTCGCACGGCAAGCAGCGCGATAGTTAGCCGCAATCGATGTGTCGGAACGCACGATCTGCGACGCAAGCGCACGCCCCGCCGTCGTCTTCGGCAGCGCATCGACGAGTTTCAAAATCCGAAGGGCAAATGCCTTCGTCCGCTTCTTCAAATCAGGCTCGCTCATTCACCCGGTCGTTCCGCATTCCGCATTCCGACTTCCGCATTTTCTTTCTCTGGCACGGGCGTGACTTTCATTCCGGTTTGCAACAATTGCAGACGCGTAGAGACAACTTTCTCGCCGTCTTTAAGCCCGCTTTTTACAATACGTTTGCCTTCGAAAAGGCTGCCGGTCTCAAGATTACGGCGTTCGATAGTATTATCGG
>QHOM01000154.1 GCA_003218785.1 Verrucomicrobiota bacterium | reverse complement strand
AATGGACCCCCTGAAACCGCCGTTCAGTTTTCGTTCAGTTCCAGCCATTATCTGTCAGAGTTCGCGTGGAAAACTCGAAAGGAAGGTGGACGATGTTGCTTAATCTGAACTCCCGTCGCCGTATCGCCACAGGATTTAGCCTGGCGATATTCGCGGTCGTCGTCATCCTTGCGTTCACAGCAGCCGCTACTGCTCAGACGACCATCTCGACCGGTAGCATCCAGGGAACAATTACCGACCCAAGTGGGGCCGTGGTGAACGGAGCGCAAATCACCATCACCAATAAGGCGACGGGACAGGTCATCAATACGAGTACCAGTTCCTCCGGAACGTATGCGTCGGGAGCTTTGATTCCGGCGGACTACGTGGTGCGGGTGGAAGCCAAGGGCTTCAGTACGACAGAATTGCCTGTGAGCGTTCAAGTCGGAGTAACCGCGCCGGGCAACGTGAAGTTGCAGGTTGGCGAAGCCAGCCAAGTAGTGGAGGTACAAGGCTCACAGATTCGTGTCAACACCGAACAGGCGACCGTGCAGGGGGTACTGACGGCACAGCAGATCGATCAACTGCCGATTAACGGAAGAAACTTTTTAGACTTGGCCCAGCTCGAGCCGGGTGTCCAAATCCAGGACGGCACCAACTTCGATCCCACGAAGAATGGGTTCTCCTCGATTTCTTTCGGTGGACGTTTCGGTCGCACGGCACGGATCGAGGTCGATGGTGTCGACATAAGCGACGAGACGGTAGGAACCACGACGCAGAATATCTCGCCCAGCGCCATCGAGGAGTTTCAGATCAGTCAGTCCTCGTTGGACCTTTCAACCGAGCTCACGTCCTCGGGTGCGGTCAACATCGTCACCCGTTCTGGCACAAACGACTGGCACGGGGAAGGCTTTTACCTATTTCGCGATAAGCGCGCGGGTTTCGCCAACTTTCCCGGCGGCCAAGATCTTCCCTTCCAGCGCAATCACTACGGAGGACGCTTTGGCGGTCCAATCTGGAAGGACAAAGTCTTCTTCTTCCTCAACGCGGAACATATTAAGCAGGATGCCTTTACACCCGTGACCGCCCCGGATCCGTTCACAGCGTTAACAGGCGGCTTTTCCGCCCCGTTCCGAGAGACAGAAACCTTGGGGCGTTTAGACTGGCAAATCAGGCCGGGCTGGCGATTGTTCTATAGATTCTCTTACGAGCAAAACCGTAGCGTGGCATCCTTCGGCAGCCCAAGCTACGAACCTTTCGCCAATGTTAACAACGCGCCGGTCCATGCGATCGGGACAGACTTCAACACCGGAAGTTACACACACAGCATCCGCTGGGCTTACACGAAATTTAGGAATGGCATTGCGGATGCCGTGACCGGCAGTAGCATCTTCAACCCTGCTCCGGAAATCACACTGTCGTTTGCGCCGGGTGTGAACTTTTTCTGCGTGGAAGGATCGCCGCTCTGTACTGGGCCAAACTTTCTCGCCCCACAGAAAACTTATCAAAGCGACAAACAGCTAAAGTACGATGGCAGCAAGACCTTGCGGTCCCACATTCTGCGCTACGGAGTGAGTTACAACCGGATTCTGGGCGGAGGATTTGCCGCTTTCTTTGGAATTTCCCCCTCGGTAGTCTCGCTATTTACCGATGCCAACAAAACCTTCGCCGACAATTCCTGTGGGACAGGAGCTCCGTGTTTCCCAGGCGGGAGGGCAAATCCGCTCAACTATCCGGTGGATAACTTGCTCATGGGTAACGGGCTAGGATTTTTCACCGAGCGGCCAGGATTCGGACTGCCCGCAGGCGGTGAGTATGATAGCCGCTTCGCCTGGTATGTGGGTGATAGCTGGAAAATCAAACCAAACTTTACGCTAACGTACGGATTGCGCTACGTGAGAGATACCGGACGGGCCGACAGCGATCTCCCTCCAGTAGCTGAACTGAACTCAGCGCCGTTCAGTAATATTCAGCCTGGTTTGGGCAACCGTGTCCATCAGCCCAACCTGAATTTTGCGCCCCAGTTAGGAATCGCTTGGGATCCAGCGAAGAACGGAAAGACGGTTTTCCGAGGCGGCATCGGGCTGTTCTACGAGAATGCCGTTTTCAACAATGTTCTGTTTGACCGACCCGGTCGGCTCCCAAGTGGACTGTTCTTCGGTACCGGTGTGGGGTGTTTTCTGGATACACCTATTCCTATTCCTCTTCCAGATGGTTCCGGAACTATCGACACTTCGTCGATCTGTGGACAGCCCGTGGGCAATGTGGCGAGCTTGATAGCGGCGGATCAAACACAGTTCCAGCAGGCGACGATAGCAGCAGGGCCAGCCGCCAATGGTAATTTCATCGGGAACGCCCTGTTTGATTCCTCCAACAACAACGGCATTACTCTCTTTGCGCCGAATTACCGCAGTGCCCGATCCGTACAGATGAACTTCGGGGTGCAGCGAGAACTCCGGCAGGGAATGGTGTTGAGCGCAGATTACGTGCGCAATGTGGCGACTCACACGTTGCTGTCTATCGATGTCAACCGTACAGGAGATTCGCGCTTTCTGAATATAGAAAATGCGGTTGCCGCGCGTAACGCAACGATCGGTGATTGTGGACCAGTGACGCAGGCCACCGCGTCGGCTGGGATTGCCTGTTATATGGGTGCGAACGCCACGGCGAGCATCAGCGACTTCGCAGCGAACGGATTGGATTCGACCGTGGATCTAACGGGAGGCTCGCCTTGTCTTACGCCGTGCGCGTTTGCAGGTATTGAACCGAACGTCGGCTTCTTGCAGATGCTTTTTCCCACGGGCCGCTCCGTTTATAACGGGCTCCAGATGGCGCTCAAACAGGACGTGAAAGCCCCGTTTCCCGGAGCGAGGCATATGAACCTGCAGGTTTCGTATGCGTTGTCGCGCTATATCAGCCAAGCCAACGACGGAGACTTCATCAATAATGCTTTGGATCAAAGAAATCCAGTCCACTTCACTGGACCGACAAGCCTGGATCGTACGCATCAGTTCTCTTTCGGGGGAGTCTTTGATCTTCCGCTGGCCTTACGTCTGAGCTTCGGTGCTCACTTTTCGACTGCTCTGCCCCGCACCATGACTTTGCCACAGACCGGATCCCCGGGGGAGATCTTCCGCACGGACGTGGATGGTGATGGACAGACCGGGGACCCGCTGCCCGGAACTAACATTGGAGCTTTCGGCCGGAGCGTGAAGACAGGCGACCTGAACAAGGTGCTCAGTGCCTATAACGGTAGCCTGGCAGGAACCTCAACCCCAGCCGGTCAAGCGTTAGTGGATGCCGGTTTGGTTACTCAATCGCAGCTCAGTCAGCTAAACGCGATCCAACAACCTATCCCGCTGGCTCCGGCTGGCGAAGTAGGCTTGGGTGCATTTCGCTCTCTCGACATGAAATTGGCGTGGGTTTACAAGATCCGTGAGCGATTTTCCATCGAGCCCAGTTTCTCCGCGTACAATGTTTTCAACTTCGCCAACTTTGACGGTGCAGGCGGCAGATTGAGTGGCGAACTCAACGGTCAAGCTGGCTCAATCAACGGCACAACACCAGCTAATCGCACTAATCGAATTGGGCCGGGCACCGGCACCTTTTCTTTCGGTGCACCGCGCCAGCTCGAATTCGGGCTCCGCCTTACGTTCTGAACCAAGCTGCGGGCGCAATTTCTTGGAGCCACCAGTTGTTTCCGAAGCCGGTGGCTCTTCTTTGTGCCGCGTGTCCTCAGTCTCCCGTTACGGCGCCAGTTTCCCGCGCAGGTGCTTTGATATTTTCTCGATCCGCTTGAGTTTCTGCGCAGGTGCTTTGATATTTTCTCGATCCGCTTGAGTTTCTG
>QHOM01000193.1 GCA_003218785.1 Verrucomicrobiota bacterium | reverse complement strand
TTGCGGCTTACAAACAAGTTGACTAGCGCGCAGGTGACGAAGAGCCGGTGCGCGTTCTTCTTCAGTCCGCGGCTCCTTTCGTTGGCTAGAGGGTGAAAGGAACCGCCCCTGGCGCGACGACGGAAATGAGCTTCGCGTTAGGTAAACGTACCTTACGCCTCACTGGGAACCGTGGTCAATTGCCCGAATATGGTGCAATCAGAAACGGCGTCACATCCAGCCGAGCCAGGACCGATGGTAAGGGCTAACAGGTCACGTGGAGCACTGCATTGGTATCTTTGGCGCCTTGCTGCAGAGCCTTGATGGCTTCGGCCGTCGGCAAGACCAGCAATTCAATTTTGCGGCGTTGGGCCTCCTGTTTGATTTCTTCCATCACTGGAAGCCCGCCGTGCGCGCCGGTTCCGACCACGAGGCGCTGACATTTCCAGGGTATCTTTTCCTCAACGGACAGCGGCGTGTGGCCGAACTCATCGCGGAACTTCTTGGAGGGTTTCTTCTTGCGTTTGCGAATTTCTCCGCGATCGATCACAACGTCGTGCTCGTATGTGCTGCCGTCGATCTGGAGCGAACCGAAAGAAAATTTGTCGAAACGCATACGCGAACTCCTTGGACGCTGGCTTCAGGCGCTCTTGTTCGACGTGATAGCGGAGAAGGCGGACCAGCGCTGCTCAACGTTCTTGCTGCCGCAGTGCGGACACAAGATTTCGCCCTCTTCGTAGTCGGCGAGTGAAAGAATCTTGTCGAAGAATTTCTGGCAATCGTGGCACAAAAATTCGTAGTGAGGCATAGGGGACCTCGCTTAGGAAGGAGTGGATAGAGGAAATTCTAGGCCTGCTGATTGGCATGTGCAACATGGGTCAGGTCACGAGTTCTGCGGGATGGGGACACAGATTCTTCCTGAGATGTGGGTCGCGGATTTTGCGAGGTCGAGAGGGCTCACTTGGGCTTACAATGCGCGCGAAAAAAACTACCGCATCGTACCTTGCAGTTAGCGTTGCGCATCTTCTCTGTGTCGCTTGCAATCGGCGCGTTGTTCATGGTCTTCGGCAGCCGAGGACTGGTCATCCGGGTGTTTCTACACCCTCCCGAGGCCGAGGTTTCGACCTTGCTCCTTTTCCTCTTGAAGGAGATGGGCGGGATCGTGCTCATGGTCAGCGCGATGCTGTTTCGTGCCTCCCGAGATCCAGAGCGCAATGTTGCTGTTGTTGGTGGTTTGATTGTGGGCCTCGTCATCCTCGCGATAACACCTTTGTTGTCGTTTCGTACTCTAGATGTTGAGAGAATCTATCCTGGGCACCTGGTGTGGGGGCGTTCCGTAGTCCGGCTGGCGTTGGCAGCTCTACTTGCGACCGCGGGAGGCACACTGGAAGCCAGCGGGACATTTTTGAAAAATGGGCGGGAAGAAACGGGTGGGCTATGCCTAGAGAAGCCAAACTTTTTTCATCGAGTGCGGGTTCGGTCGTGCGTGGATACCTCAAATTCCGGGCGAACATCACACCGCGGTGGATACGAAACGCGCAAACGTCGCGCAAGCGCATCGAGCCGGAGATCGTGCGGTCGCTCTCCGCATTAAAGCGTGTGAGAAAAACTCGGCCTCGCGCGCGCGTAGCCATAAAAGACGCGGACACGGAATTGAAGGCAATCTTACGGCGTTGGGAGACGGCATATAACAAGGAGAACTTTTATCGCGGCATACGCATCCTTTTGGAGTTGCAGCGGAATGGCACCTCGAATCTGTAGATTTTCTTGACGAGCCAATCCGGCTTGTCGGGTTGCGCGCTAGCCTAATGTCCATCTCATCACCACTATGACTGACAACTGGAACCCTGAAACAGCTTCGGCTTATCACGAAGCCACTAAAGATTCCGCCGTGAACGTACGGGCCAACCCTCATTTTCTGGACTGGGCTAACCAGCCACTGCGTCGGGCTGGCGACTCGCCACGCTTTACGGGAAGCGAGCGGGGTTCCCCGTTCGGTCAAGGTGGAGCGCCGCAGGCAGAAACGAATTAGAAGTCCACCGCGAGGGTGGGCTTTTTGAAATCTCGAGACCTTAAGCGGGTAGGGTGCTTGCTACCCTGAGAAGAAGGCGAGGAGCAAAAAGTAGTTTGACGCTGTTGTTAATTCCTGGCGTGCGGGGTCACGAATTTTGCGTGATAAGGTCACGGATTCTGCGTGGTTGTTCGGCCTGTTACGTCGACTTTTGCGAAGTTGCGCTAGGCTTCTTGGTGGCTGCCTTTGCTAGGGCAAACCTGCTGGTAGTATGCGCCTCGACTGGGTAACCCGAATCTCCCTCGACAATCTGCGCCCATTGTTGAGCTTGTTCTCTGCAGCCTTGGCGATTGACTTGGGTACGGTTAACACGCGAGTCTACGCCCGAGATAGGGGCATCGTGGTGAACGAGCCCTCGGCCGTTGCTCTCGACAACCGTACTGGCGAAGTCCAGGCGGTCGGCAAGGAAGCCAAGGAGATGTTGGGCCGTACGCCCGGCAATCTCAGAGTTGTCAAGCCCATAAACGACGGCGTGATTGCCGACTTCAAAGTCACCGAGAAGATGCTCAAGTACTTCATCCAAAAGGCGCACCAGCGCAGGACACTCGTCCACCCTCGCATCATTATCAGCATCCCTTCCGAGATCACACAGGTAGAAAAGCGCGCGGTGACGGATGCGGCCTACCGAGCCAAGGCCGCAGAGGTTCACCTAGTGGAGCAGGCGATGATGGCCGCTATTGGCGCCGGTCTGCCGGTCACCGAGCCCGGCGGCAACATGGTGGTGGATATCGGCGGCGGCACGACCGACGTCGCTGTCATCTCGCTCTCCGGCATCGTCTATTCGCGCTCGCTGCGCGTCGCCGGCAATCACATGGATGAAGCCATCACGAATTATCTGAAGAGAAAATACAACCTGCTGATCGGGGAGCGCACGGCAGAGCAGATCAAGGTCGAGATCGGCTCGGCGTATACGCTAGACAAGCCGCTGACCATGGAGATCAAAGGGCGGAGTCTCATCGAGGGTAGGCCCAAGGCGATCACCGTGGACGACAGCGAGATCCGCGAGGCGTTAAGCGAGTCCGTCTCGACGATTGTGAGCGCGATCCGCATGGCGCTGGAGCGCACACCGCCGGAGCTTTCGGCCGACATCAGCGACTGCGGCATCGTGCTCGCGGGAGGTGGCGCCTTGCTGAAAAACCTGGACAAGCGAATCCGGGAAGAAACTGGTCTGCCGGTATGCATCGCCGACGACCCGCTGTGCTGCGTGGTGCTCGGCACAGCGAGGATTCTCATCGACTTCAAATTCTTGCGCCGGATTTTGATTGAGTAGGCTTCCTTGTCCGCATGCGGGCGCATGATAAAGCGTTGCCAGGCAACGAACACAAGATGAGGATGTGGGACAAGGGTTCTTCAGTAGATTTGGGTCGGGGATTTTGCGTGATTAGGTATTGGATTTTTCAGGAGGTCTGGGCCACGGATTTTGCGTGGGTTTTGAGAACATAAGGTGCGGAACACGCCTACTATGGCTAGACCGCAACCATGGAATCCAGACGGAAGATTCTAGTCGGCCTCTCCATTTCGCTTAGCGGCAGGTTTTCTGTCCAGGGGCGACAGGCGATCGACGGACTGCGGCTTTGGCAGTCCTATGTGAACGGCCAAGATGGGATCACGATAGGGCAGGCTGCGCCCCAGCCAGTCCGACTGGTTTTGTACGACGATCAGAGCCGGGCCAGCCTGGCGCGGGCAAACGCGCTACGCTTGCTGCGCCGGGACTGCGTTGACGCGCTCTTCGGACCTTACTCCAGCGGTTTGACCATGGCCGTCGCCGCGCTCGCCCACGAACAGGGGAAAGTTCTGTGGAACCACGGTGGATCCTCGGATGAAATCCTCAATCGCGGCTGGCCGCACTTGGTCAGCACACCTACGCCCGCGAGTGACTATCTGCGCGACCTTCCCCGCTGGCTGGAAAGGCAGGCAGCTGCTCTGCGCAAGATCTGCATCGTGCACTCCACTCGCGGCACATTCGCCCCCTACGTAGCCCGGGGAGTTGCACAGGCGGCTGCCTCCGAATACTCGGTCCAGCTCATGCCTTACTCTGCCCTTGACGTTGACG
>QHOM01000192.1 GCA_003218785.1 Verrucomicrobiota bacterium | reverse complement strand
TTTGTAAATGGTTCAACCCTTGTCCCAAGTTTTCCTGAGCATACAATAGCGAGCGTGTCTTACACCGGACGCGGACAAGAATCAGGAAACAAGTGATAACCAACGACTTATGCTAGTTGAAATTTGCGCTCCACTTGCGCCTCGCTAACAGCCCTTTTATCCCACTTCTATTAGCTGTAAGTCTTCTGTAATCAGCGTCGTAATGAGTAAGTAAACAATGTTAATCATCTGACTCCGATCCTGCGCGACTGATCGCTGCTCTCTATTCCAATGGCACACGTCTTGTTCTAATTGAAAAGCTTGACCGACTAGCCCGCTACTCACCGTTCAGGAATCTATCATTGCCGATATCCAAAAGAACGGTTTCGAGATTATCTCAGTCATGGAGCCTGACTTATGCAACGATGATCCGTCTCGTGTTCTTTTGCGCCAGTTCATGGGCGCAATCGCTGAATACGACAAGAAAATGATCGTGACTAAGTTACGGATTGCGCGGCAGCGTATACGGAATACAACGGGCCGCTGTGAGGGCCGTAAGCCGTTCGGCACTCGTGATGGCGAAATTGCAACAGTTGCCCGCATCCGTGAACTGCACGCCGAGGGTGAGAACTACACCGCCATTGCAGATACGTTGAATCAGGAAGGACACGCGACTCGCACAGGTGGAAAGTGGCATGTTGCAACTGTGAGTCGCATATTGAATCGGATAGAAGCGACTAGCTATCTCATAAATGGTGGGTGATGAAATGGCCTGATTTCGCCATGCTTGGCCGATGGCTCAGACCCGCATACTGTGCTAGTACCTCGGTCACTTTCGAACCCGCACGGCACACCGCTAGCATTCTCTTCGAACCCCTGGGCTGTTGGGGATGCCGCCGAATGGGAGCAAAATCAGGCGGGGAGAAGCTCCGCAAGTCGGAGTGGCCTGCGAGAATCCTTTGCTCGACCGGAAACAGCCCACTTCACTTTCTGAGTACGCACCATTCGCTTCAAGATCTATTGACCGCGTTCTGAGTGTAATCGCCTGTGGCTGTTGAAAAACTCTTTTCAGGGAATTTTAATAACGAAGTTCGTTCGTAAGTTATTGAATGTTCGTTCACCACAGACGCTGGAATTCGCTGAATGGTTTGGTTCCTTTTTCAACAGCCACGCCTGATTACATCAACGAGACTTCTGACCTAAGCCGAGAGCCTGAAGCCGAGAGTCCACACCCTTAATATAATCCCGCTACTCCCCAGCTCGGAGCCGCCGGCGGACGCATCCGCATTTCAGAACCGGGTATCTCGCGCTTGCTCTTACGAACCCACGAAGCGATACCTCTATCACTGCGCTATTCTTGTTTCAGTCATGGTCTGCAACTGCGGATCCAGGTTAAGACCGAGCTGTCGCAGCAGGCTTCTGTAACGGGGATCACCACGAATACAGTCATAAATAGGTCCGACTCCGAGATAGCAGAGCAACACCTCCCGCACTTCCGCAGCTTTTTGGAGCCATTTGAACGCCAAGTCTCGCTCTTGTAAGCCAAGATAGATCATGGCCCAGCTGATGGGGGCAACATAGGCTTGCTGCGACGCTTGATCTAGCTCGTCGATCAATTCCATCGCGAGTTCTTTTTTACCCGAGCCGGCATAACAAGATCCAAGTGGGCCAAGGATCAGCGGGTTGTTTCCCGAGAGTTCGCGGGCATTCTCAAGCTCGTGGATCGCCTCACCATAGGCACCTTTTTGCTCATAGTTCAATCCCTGCACCACGTGTAGCTCGACATCATTTGGATCTAGTTCTAGCGCCCGTCGGCACTGCTGGAGCGAACGATCGTATTCGCGTCGATAGTGAAAGACTCCGGCTAAATAACTGTTGATGCGAATGGAGAGAGGATCCGAGAGCAGGGCGGTGCGGATTTCTCGTTCCGCCTCGTCGAATCTACCTCTCTGTAGCAGGAGAACGTTGTACTGAACATGGGCATTCGGATGGCCAGGATTCAGCTCGACAGCTCGGCGGAATTCCCGTTCCGCCTCCTTCCAGTTCCATTCGTACCACATGCGAATAGTGCCCATCGAAGCATGAGCTTCAGCCAGACCATCATCGAGGGCAAGTGCCCGTTCGGCCGCAGCCCTCGCTTTTGCCCAAGCTTCGGCAGGCACTTCGAGGCCCCAGGAGGCAGCGGCGATGTGGTGGTCAGCGATGCCGGAGTAGGCCGGGGCATAATTCGGATCCTGAGTGAGCGCTCTCTCGAAATAGTCGAGCGCACGTCCAAATCCCTCACCAGCGCGTTTGTTCCATTGAAACCGTCCACGTAGGTAAAGATCGTAACCTTCAATGTTGACGGTGCGGCACCTGACAAGATCCTGATCAACGTCGCGGCCCAGTTCTATGTTCAGCGTGTTGGCGATGCTTCGCGCTATTTCGTCTTGGATCTCGAACACGTCTTTCATCTCGCGATCGAATCGCTGAGACCATAAACAATAACCATCGCTTACACTCACTAATCGGATAGCGACGCGCAGCTTCTGCCCCAGTCTGCGTACGCTTCCTTCCAGGATCGTGGAGACTTTGAGCTGCTCGCCTATTTTGCGGATGCTCTGCGGCTTGGCTTTGAATTCAAAGGCGGACGTACGCGAGACGACGTGAAGCTTGGGAAAACTCGAGAGCACGTGGATCAGCTCTTCTGTCAAGCCGTCGCTAAAATACTCGCTGTCAGGTTCCGTACTCAGGTTGGCAAACGGCAACACCGCCACAGAGGCGCGAGATGGAATGCCTAGGTTGGTGACAATCCTTACGTCGGAGGGGGGCTTGACCCGGCGCAGAGCTCCAACCAATTCCTCCGCGTTCCGCTGTCGCTCTCCGGGATTCTTGGATAGCGCCTGTGAGACGATCTGTTCCAACTCGAAAGGAATTTCAGGGCATAACTGGTTCAATGCCGGTGGCGCGTTTTTCAGGATGGCTTCCATGATCGAGGGTTCGGATCCGCCGCGAAATGGTAGCCGCCCGGCGAGCATTTCGTAGGCCGTCACGCCCCATGACCAAACATCAGTGCGATAATCGAGCGCTTCAGCTTTTAGCTGCTCAGGCGACATGTACGGGACCGTGCCCATGATCGCCCCAGTCCTCGTGAGGCCGACCTCTTGGGGCACTTTGGCTAGGCCAAAATCGACAATCTTGACCACGCCATCAGATGTAAGCATAACGTTGGCAGGCTTTATGTCGCGGTGGAGAACACCAAGTTTATGCGCTTTGGCCAGCCCTTCGGCGATTTGCACAGCAATGTGGATCCCTTCCCCCAGCGGCAGCGGGCCACGCTTCAGTCTCTCTCGTAAGCTGTCACCGTCGCAATACGCCATACAGATGAATAGCTCGCCGTCCTGCGTCTCGCCGAATTCATAAATTGTGCAGATGTTAACGTGTTCCAGTGCCGATGCTGCTTTGGCTTCACGAACGAAACGCGACTTGTGCTCAGAGTCGAAGCCCAAGCTCCGGGAAAGGAATTTGATTGCTACGAAGCGATCAAGCTTTAGATCCTCGGCTTTGTAAATTATTCCCATGGCACCGGCGCCGAGCTTCTCCAGAAGGCGGTAATGCGAAACTGTTTTGCCGATCATAGAAGCATCCGCGCTGGCTACTTCGCGTTGGTAAGTGATTCCAAAACCTCTTCCGCCACTCGTGTCAGTAGATGAATAGTTTGGAACGCGCTGATGCCCAGCAGCGCATGATGATCTTCGGTAAGTGGGAGCGCATCCAGCGCATGGTCGAGATCGTCCCGGTGCCGGGGGTCAAGTCTGCCGTGCCGCAGTAAATTACTGAAAGCAGCCCTCGGAATCGCCGCGCGATCTGCTGTGCGCTCGAAATACTCTACGTCGGGAGGTGTACCTTCCAGTACGGCAATAAAGCCCAATAGCGCTACGGGATGAAAGTGTCGAATCCAGTAATACTGCGCTCCGACCAGCGCCGCCACTGAAGGAGGCGGAATGCGTGCCAGCACATTCTGGCGGCCGACGCCTAGTATCTCAAGGTCCTCCAGCACCCAGTCATCGTGGTGCATCTCCTCGGGGATGTGGTGGGTGAAATAGCGAAACATTGCTGCGGCTAACGGGTCTGATGACATACGCGCCTGGCAGAAAAGGGCCGCAGTCTCCATGAGCGGCACGCTCGCGCGGATAACGGCATGGTTGCGGAACAGGAACTCGGGATAGATTTCGCGCAACGATGGGTGGGTCCACAAGGCAACAGCAACTGAATCTAATCGCTGACGCGCAAGGCGGATCTTCTGCCTTAACCGACGACTGTGACTCATGCCGTCCATAGGCGAAAAATCCCCGCACAAGAATGTGAAACGGGGGCGTGACAAAGCTAGGCGAATATTCTTAATGCATAGAATTCAGAAGACAATCCCTACAGGTGGATACGCTAGGCAGGTATTCCTATTAAAGAAATCCTCGCCCAATTTCGTCTTCACACTGATTAGTGCGTCCACTTCGGCTTCGGACAGGCTTTCCAGCAGACGCTCGTCTTCTTCCGAAAATTCGTACCCCGATCGGATCAAGCCAGCTCTTTCAAGT
>QHOM01000191.1 GCA_003218785.1 Verrucomicrobiota bacterium | reverse complement strand
CGCAGCGTACATGGGGCGCTGGATCGCCAAGAATGTTGTCGCCTCCGGCTTGGCAGACCGATGTGAAGTCCAATTCGCTTATGCCATTGGTCACCCCGAGCCTGTTAGCGTCAGCGTCGATACTTTCTGTACCGGCAAGGTGGATGAGGAAAAGTTGGAGCGTGCAATTTGGGAAGTTTTTAATTTCAAGCCGGCCGAAATCATCAAGCAGCTTAATCTGCTTCGGCCGATTTATCGCAAGACAACCAACTACGGTCATTTCGGTCGAGTCGACGATCTGGATGCGCTCACGTGGGAACGAGCCGACAAAGCCGAGGCACTGCGGAAAGCAGCAGAGTAATCCGCAGATTTCGCAGCTTTACGTAGATTTTTGATGCAGAAGGATCCAGAAACGTTTGCGATTATCGGCGCCGCGATGGAATTTCAGGAGCGAGGCATTCCGTTCAAAGCGGAAGTCGCACTGCCGATCCACGTAATCGTTGAAACGAAAGCAATCGCGACGCTAACTGGCGCCGACGAGGCACAACTCATCAACGAATTAAAGGCTACTGGCTTGCGACGCGGACTATTGCTGAACTTCGGATCCGCCAGTCTCGAACATAAACGTCTCGTCTTAGGCTCCTCCGATAATCTGCGATAATCTGCGAAATCTGTGGACGAAATCTATCTGTAAAAAGTTTATGAGCACAACAACGACCGAACGAAATACAAAACAAGATTACAAAGTCGCCGACATCGCGTTGGCCGACTTTGGAAAAAAGGAAATTTCTATCGCAGAAAGGGAAATGCCCGGTCTCATGGCAATCCGGGAAAAGTACTCGCCACAGAAACCGCTCGCGGGTGTCCGCATCACCGGTTCGTTGCACATGACGATCCAGACTGCCGTGCTGATCCAGACCCTTGTCGATCTTGGCGCGAGCGTGCGTTGGGCCAGCTGCAACATTTTTTCAACGCAAGATCATGCTGCGGCGGCCATCGCCAAGTCAGGCGTGTCCGTTTTCGCGTGGAAAGGCGAATCGCTGGAAGATTACTGGCGATGCACCTATCGGGCGATTTCACACCCGGAAGGCAAAGGCCCACAACTGGTCGTCGATGATGGTGGGGACGCCACTCTACTCATTCACAAGGGCTACGAGCTCGAAGAAGGCAGCGATTGGGCAAAGACGAAATCGGCAAACAGGGAAGAACAGGTGATCAAAGATTTGCTGCTCGAGATTCATCGTGAGAATCCCTACCGATGGCACGAGATTGTGAAGGATTGGCGAGGCGTTTCCGAGGAGACCACGACTGGTGTGCATCGCCTCTACAAGATGCATCAAGAAAATCGGCTCCTGGTTCCTGCGATCAACGTCAACGATTCGGTCACCAAATCGAAGTTCGATAATCTCTACGGCTGCCGACATTCGCTGGTCGATGGATTGAATCGCGCGCTTGATGTCATGATCGGCGGTAAAGTCGCGGTCGTGTGCGGCTACGGCGACGTCGGCAAAGGCTGCGCGCAATCATTGCGCGGCCAGGGCGCGCGTATCGTTATCACGGAGGTCGATCCGATTAACGCGTTGCAGGCCGCGATGGAGGGTTACGAGGTCACGGCCGTGGAAGATACGCTTGGTCGCGCCGATATTTACATCACAGCCAGCGGCAACATTGACGTCATCACGCTCAAGCACATGGAGCGCATGAAAGATCAGGCGATCGTCGCCAACATCGGCCACTTCGATAACGAGATCCAGGTCGATGCGCTCAACGCAGCAAAAGGCGTGAAGAAGACCAACCCCAGCTTCGTCATGTCGAACTCATTCTCCAACCAGGTCCTTGCGCAGCTCGATGTGTGGAATAATCGCGACACTTACAAGGTTGGCGTTTACGTTTTGCCGAAAAAACTCGACGAAGAAGTCGCGCGCCTGCACTTGAAAAAGATCGGCGTCAAACTGACGAAGCTGACGCAACAGCAAGCCGATTACCTCGGCGTGCCAATCGACGGCCCGTTCAAGTCAGAGCATTATCGTTACTAAGCTGTCGGGCGTCGAGCCGACGAAGTATTGCGTAGTAGCTCAGTCTGAGATGACCGCGCCAGCCATCCTGTGACGTACCCCGTGTCCCATCGTAAATCTTAGCGGTATTTTTACAACTTTAGACCCTCCGGATCGCAATCGCCATTGCCGGAACGCCGAAATCCCTGCTTGATCGAGGATACCATGACCGGTGCTTTGCAGTACATCCACCGATGACACGGTACCATCGGGGCGAAGATTGCATGCGAAAACGCCGCTTCCGACCCAACCTCTTTGGCGAGCCGCCATAGGGTATTCAGGAGGAGGGGCATAAATGGCCATTCTTTTGGCGCGCACAGTGTCGAGCGTTTGCGACTTCCCGTTCGCCAGTGCGCAACATAGCAAGCTCAAAACGGCGAGGGCACGCTTCATTGGCGCAGACAATCAGCCGCGCTTGTTCGACGTCAAACTGAACCATTATTCCTGCGCAAAGCGCTTCAAGAGATGCATGCCTTTTCGACTGTGCTTAGGCAGTCCGCTTGACGGCCTTGGACTTGTGGCGCTGAGTCAGTTTTTCGTGAATAAGCAGTTCGGCGGCGCATTCCGTGCCCGGCCCATCGACGCCTATTCCTTCAAGCGCGAGACATGACCCGCAGCGAGACGCCACTGGTCGCGTTGTTTCACGAACGTATCCGTAAACTGAACGACGATGTCGATCGGTTTGCCCTCAGCGGTTCCTTTCACTTTTGTCTTACCCGTCACAATCCCAGTGTGACCGCCGTAAAGCCTCACTTTCATATCGTAGTTTTCGAAAACCTCGTAATGGACCCTGCCGCTCTTCGCGTCTTCGATATCGTCTGCTGCCGTGCTGATTTTACCCTTTGAGTTTGTTAGCGTGTAATCATCGGTTAGAAAGTTTGCGATCTTATCTGCCTCGCCTCGCAAATACGCTGCGCATCCGTCGCGCTCGGCTTGGAGAACTGCGACGCTTTGATCGGCCGGCGTCTGGGCAAGGATGCGCGCGACGCTGGCGAAAAACATGGTAAGGAAGAATTTCATGAGTCAAGCGGCGGCGGGCAATCTTGTCCGCGAGATAAGCTGAGAAGTAACCGGCATACCGCGCTTGCAGGTCGGGGCGCTGCCAATCTTTGCGGGTGAGAATTTTCCGGCAGTTGGGTGCTCCGCATTTGCATTCGACCGAATAATCATCGTTATCGGTCATCGCCCAATCGTGAGTGAGTTCTTCGCCTGCGTGGATGTTGCGAATCGCAACAAAAGTGATCTGTCCGCGCATTCCGAGGTTTGCGTTGCAGGAGTGATTCGAATCGACGACTCGCGTTCCTTTTGCGTTGTCGGTGCGATGAGGAAGTTGTCGTCGATCTGGATTTCCACCGGGCCGAACCGGGGCGTGATTTTCCCTCGCAGTTGCTCGCGTGAAATAATGTGGCCGCCTTTCACCGCGACGACCTCGTCTTTGGCAATATCAGCCGTAGCAAACAGTCCGTGTCCATGGATCTTACTCTCGCGCACCTCCGTTTTGGGCGAACGATAGGAAAGTGGTATCATGACTTAAGCGACAGATTAGTTGTAGAGGCGCTTGTGCCAAGCGCCTTCATTTGGTTTGCGGTTGACACAACCGCCGCTACAACCGCCTGCATCATTTCAGTTTTGCGGTAAACCTGGCCGCCTCTACAGTTGTCGATCTTAATGAAAGCACGCAAAGCAGCGGTTGTTTTTATTTTCATCACGGTCATGCTCGACATGCTCGCGCTTGGCTTGATTGCTCCCGTTTTGCCGAAGCTCATTTTGAACTTTCTCGGCGGCAAACCGACCAGTGCAGCAACGTGGCTTGGCATTTTCGGCACTGTTTTCGCCCTGATGCAGTTTTTCTTTTCACCAGTCCTGGGTGTGTTGTCGGACCGGTTTGGACGACGACCGGTAATCTTGTTGTCGAACCTCGGGCTTGGCTTGGATTACATTGTGATGGCGCTTTCGCCGACGATCGGCTGGCTCTTTCTTGGCCGCATCATTTCCGGCATTACCGCCTCGAGCATTCCAACGGCCATGGCGTATATTGCCGACGTCGTTCCGAAAGAAAAACGTGCCGGCGCTTTTGGGATGATTGGCGTCGCGTTTGGTCTGGGTTTTATTCTTGGTCCAGGAATTGGTGGTCCACTTGGGGACTTCAGTCCGCGTTTACCGTTCTGGGTCGCGGCCGGGTTTAGTCTGGCGAATTGGCTCTACGGTTACATTTTCGTGCCGGAATCGCTGCGACACGAACATCGCAAAGAATTCACGTTGCGCCGCGCCAATCCGATTGGCTCGCTCGTTTTACTCCGGTCACATTCCGAATTGTGGAAACTCGCCACGCTCCAATTTCTCGCCTACGTCTCGCACGAAGTTTTTGTCATCTGGGCGCTCTACGCGATTTATCGTTACGCTTGGAACCAAACTACGATTGGCATTTCACTCGCGGTAGTTGGCGCGTTCACGGCAGCTATTTCCGGCGGGCTCACCGGACGAGTTGTAGCGTGGCTTGGTGAACGGCGCACACTTTACATCGGCCAATTTTTCGGCGCAGTCGGAATGGTCATTGCCGGTCTGGCTCGAACCGGCGGGCTTTACATTGCTTCGATCCCCGTGATTTCGATGTGGAATATTTCATTCCCTGCGGCGCAGGGAATGATGACTCATCGTGTGAGCGAACGGGAGCAGGGTGAATTGCAAGGAGCGATCCAAAGCCTGCGCTCGATCGCATTCGTCATCGGGCCGTTCCTGTTCTCGGGAATATTCGCCTGGTTCATCAATCCGAAACATTCGTTTTATGTGCCTGGCGCGCCATATTATTTCGCAGCCGTGTTGCTGTTCACAGCGATGCTATTGGCGACGCGCGTAGAGCAACCGCAGTTCGGCCAGCCGAGCGACCAACCGATCGAACCCGGCGAAACTATGTCGCCAGAAGGAATCGCCTCGAGCACAGTCGGGCCGCTCATCGACTCGCCAAAAGAAAATATTTGAGCGTTTGCGATGCGTAACCGATTGGATGCTGGGATGAGTTTAATGGTGCGATGGAATTTCGGTCGAGCTATGACCGTTGCGACTGTCATTTGCTCGTGGCTGGTAATTTCGAATCATTGCGCGTTCGGCGCGATTGCGTCTCCAGTCCACGAAACGGAAAGCGCGTGCCCATTTCATTCCAAACCCGCAAGGTCTCAGCCGCCGCTACCTGGGACTCAATGCTGCAAGACGTTGCGCGGGGTCGTTCCTGTTGTAACGAAAAGCTGGGCCCGCGACGACGCGAAATTTTCCAATGCCGATCTTTACCGTGGTGAGCACACGCTCGTCACTGCGTATTTACAAACGACACTGGCGCCCTTATTTCTCGATACCGGACCGCCTGGCGCGCACTCTTTCGCCGAATTGATCTTGCAGCGGAGCCTTCTCACTCACGCTCCGCCGATTCTCGCCTAACGCGATCGCACACTCGCGATCGCGAATCTTCTACTGTAGCGGCAGGCGTGCCGCCTGCATTTGCGCATACCGCCGCAGCCGACACGGCTGCCTCTACAGAGTTCAAACCAACTTTAACTCGTCGTGAAACAACGAATTCTAATTTTGACGACAGCAATTGCGCTCGCAATAAGCGTCAGCGCACAGGTAGGGGCGATTGACCGCAATCGCCTGGAGCACGGGCACCCGCCTTCGCAAAGCTCCGGTGCGGCAAGCGAGCAAGAGAAAAAACAAAAATACACCTGCCCCATGCATCCTGAAGTCGTGATGAATCATCCGGGCAACTGCCCAAAATGCGGGATGAAACTCGTGCCGATGAAAGACACGAAACGCTCAACATCCAACATCCAACACTCGACATCGAACTCAGGACACGTAATGCACGATGCGAACGGCGAGGCGATGCTGCATCATGACCACGGTGCCCACGAGATGCCCCCGCCTTCGCATGGCTCCGGCGCGGCAGGGATGTCGATGCAATCGTCGCTGGACATTGCCGATCCGATGAGCCGCGAGGGCTCGGGCACAAGCTGGCTCCCGGATTCCACGCCGATGTATGGCAAAATGTTCATGTTCGGAGCCGACATGTTGATGTTGCATGGCGCAATTTTTCCGCGCTACACGAACGTAAGCACGCGGCGGGGCGACGATCGGATCGATGCTCCCAACTGGATAATGGGAATGTACTCGCACCCGTTCGGCAGCAGCGCGCAGTTCGGCGCGCGCCTGATGATGAGCCTCGATCCACTAACCGAGCAGGGCCGAGGCTATCCGCTTTTGTTTCAAACTGGTGAATCGTGGCACGATCAACCGCTGCACGATCGGCAACATCCCCATGATTTGTTCGACGAATTGTCGATAAGCTTCTCGCAGAAGTTCGATCACGATCTGAGCTCGTATTTATATTTCGGTTATCCCGGCGAACCAGCGCTTGGGCCGCCCACATTCATGCATCGCCCGTCGGCGATGGA
>QHOM01000153.1 GCA_003218785.1 Verrucomicrobiota bacterium | reverse complement strand
GGCGTGTCCTCCTCGTAGATGACTTCGTAACAGGAGAGATGGTCGCTGCCGAGGGCCAGAGCCTCAGTCAGTGTCTCGCGCCAGATTTCCATGCTCTGGCCCGGAATGGCGAACATCAGGTCGATGTTGACGTTGTCGAAGCCGGCCTGGCGCAGGATCGCGAACGATTTGAAAACCATTTCGCGGCTGTGGACGCGTCCCAACCGATCGAGCAACTCCTCGTTCAACGATTGAACTCCCATTGAAATTCGGTTCACGCCGCCGGCGCGAAGGAGGCGGGCTTTGTCGAGCGAGACCGTCGCGGGGTTGCATTCGACGGTCCACTCGGCGGCGCCGAGCAGGTTGAGACGTTCCATCGCTTTGAGGATTTGTTCCCACTGTCGCAAGTTCAACAGCGACGGCGTGCCCCCGCCGAAGAAGACGGTGCGCGGGTTCAGGTCGTTCGCCACCAACTGCATTTCCCGGATAAGCGCAGCGACGTAGCGGTTGACCAATTCCCCTGAGGTGGTTTCCGAATAGAACGCGCAATACTCGCACTTGCGCGCGCAGAAGGGCACATGGACATAGAGGCTGGCAACAGGTTGCGTTGAGCGACCGGTCATGGAAGGCAAATTACTCCTTTCGCGGCCGAACCGTGAACAGAAAAGCGGGATGAAGTGCGAGGGCGGCTTTGCAGCAGGGCTAATTCGGGGTGCGCTGGACGTTCTGAGCTTTCAAACCTTTGGAGCTTTCGACAATCTCAAATTGGACGGTTTCCCCTTCGTTCAAGGTTTTGAAGCCTTGACCTTGAATGGCGGTGTGATGAACAAACACATCCTGGCCGGTCTCCTGGGCAATGAAACCAAAACCTTTTTTGTTGTCGAACCACTTGACTTTACCACTGGCCATAACTTGCTCCTGTTCTCTGAGACGCAAAATAAAAGAGGACACTCCTTGGCCCCCACCAACAAGTGTCCGCTTCAGTTTACGGAAAAACGCATGCGCCTCGAAATTACGTATGCGCTCATTAAGAACGCCCTGGCCGTTAACGTCAAGGATTAGTTTTGCTCAGCGCAGCCAGGGGGCGCAATCGCGAGATGACGGTGGTTCCTGAGCGGATCACGAGCAAAGGAATCAGTTTTTGGTGGGTACGGGGGATCGAACAGGCGACAGGCTGTCGGCTGCGTAAGCGGAAGTGGAGGAACAAAGTTCTGCCCAGTCGCCATTTTGGCGTGCCACTTTCAAGGCCTGAAGACGACCCATGGATTGAGATTTCCAGAATTGGCCGGTGCGTTTGAAGCGATCCTCAAACTGCGAGCAGAGCGATTCGACCGCGCCGGAACCCGCCGGGAACCCTTTGGCGGTATTGTCCTGGTAGTGGAGTCGGTCGCGATTGGTTTGAAAATATTGGATTTCCGTCCGGACCAAATCGCTGAGCAGCCGCTCGAATTTGCGGGCTTCTTCGCTCAAGCTTTCCAAGGTTTTGACGACCTGCTGCTCTTTGCCATGAAGCAATTGATGGAGCAGAGGCTCGACCCATTGCCGAGCTTGAGCCGGCTCGGGATACAGATCGCGCGCAACATCCCAGAGGTGCTCGGAGGCGTGGTAGAAGTCCAGTTCTTGGATGGCCCCAACGAAGCGATCCTCGACGATGTTCCAAATCCACAGGGCCCCATCACTGACGACAAAAACATATCGGGCTTGGGCCATGCCCCGGCGCAAGGCCTCGGCATGCACTTGGCGGCCGAACTCTTCGGGTTTGGTGCCCGAAGGGGTGGCCACGCAGAACTTTTCCAAGATCTGTCGTCGCGGGCGCGTGGCCGGGTCGGTGTTAGCGGGTGGTTTTTCCACGATCTGATCCAGCCGGTAGATCACCGCCACCTTCATATCGCGCCACTCGACCCGCTCCCCAGCGGCGGTGGCGGGAAGCAGGCCCCAGTCCGGGCCCCGCTCCCGTCCTTTCCAGGCATCCATCATGACGACCAGATTGAAAGCCTTCAGAGCGTTCGGGGCCTTGGCTTGAGCCTCTCGCAGCACTTCCGGGCGGGTGTGCGGATCCAGTGCCCGTTGGGTGCGCCGCTCCTGTTGGCACTGGGCTTGAGCGCCCAAAATCTGCACGTGCTTGCGAATGGTCGTGGCGCCAATCTGCACGCCCCAGGTCTTGGCCATCGCCTCGGCCTTTTTATACGAGCCACATTCGGTGGCCGTGTAACCCAGAACCTGTTGGAGATGCGGACTGAGTTCTTGCCGTGATTGGAGGCCCCAGAGCTCTTGCACCGCAAACATCCAACTCTGGGCAGAGCGATGAAAACCATAGCGTGCCCGCAGAGTGATCTGTCCCAGTGTGGTGATTAAGGGCAAAGGCCGGAAGCGCGCCTCTTCCAAGCGCTCTCCTGAGCTGGGGCAAACGGCGCCTTGCTCATCGACAATGGCCTGGAGCCGCTGGCGCAGTTGCTCACAGCCGTAACGCCGAGCCTCCTCGGCGGCGGCTTGTTCCAACTCCAGGAGCGAAGGGCGGCGTGCGTTCACACCGCCTCCAAAAGCTTTTGGCGAAACTGGCGGTGCAACGGATAAAGATAAATATCCTTCACCGTGGCCGTCATGCGCTGATGGTCTCGGCCTTGACGGCCTCGCCCCCGGGTTTGGCCCACGCACTGCCAATTGGCGGCCCGGTAGCAGGTGCCCCGGAAGCGCGTGACGTCAACAAAACTTTCCAGCAGATGAATCGGGTGACCGTATTTGAGTTGCCAATCTTCGCTCAACCGACGAGCGATCCGGCTTAATACATGGCTGGCCAGCCCGCGCACCTTTACCCAAGGCAGCACCAAAAAACGGGTGTTGTTGGCCACCCGCGACAAACCCACCGCCTTCTGGCTTTCATCCCAGCCCAGAAACTTATCGCGCGCCGCTGCACGCCACGCCGCCGCACCGAACAGCAGACAAGCCAAATCGCGTCCTTGTCGATCTTGCACCAAATACTTGAGGTTTTCCCCGACGACTCGCAATCCCAGGTAATGATAGTACCCCAGGTACGCTGCGAAGCGGCCTGCTTCCACACTGCCCGCCGCTGCTTGGAGCCAAGCTAAGGGTTGCAATTGGCCCAAAGGGGCCTCCACTGGCTCGGTGGGCCAACTCCCCTCCACCAGGTGTGCCGCCTTAGGCCGGGGATGACGCCGCAGCAATTGCAGCGCAGGCAGAACTACTAACTTCCGCGCTTCGAGCTTTTCCAGGAAACTGCGGGCCGCAAAGTCCTTGAGCCGCCCCCGACCATTGCGCCAGTCCCATTGCTGGCAGAGCTCCCGTGACAAGCGTTTTCGGCTCCACTCCGGGTGCAGCGCAATCCACTCCCGCAGCCAAGCTATTTGCGAGCCGTTCAGGCGGCGCCCCTGACAAACCACTTCGGTTTGCATACCAGGTTGGTAGCAAACAGGCGGAAGGAAGTCCCGCGAAAAATGAAAAAATCTTCAGGAGACCTAAAAACTCACCGTCATCTCGCGATTGCGCCCCCGGTAGAGCCAGCGGCGAAGCCGGGAGAGCAATTCGACGCTATTGACCGGTTTGGCGATGTAATCGGAAGCGCCGGCATCGATACACTTCTCGCGATCGCCGTTCATCGCCCTGGAGGTCAAGGCAATGATTGGCAAAGTGCGGAACTTAGCCAACTTCCGGATGGCCCGCATGGTGTCGTAACCGTCCATTTCCGGCATCATGATGTCCATCAGGACCACGTCGATGTCAGGAGTCGTGTCTAAAAGTTCCAGAGCGGTTTTCCCGTTTTCGGCTGAGAGAATCTGCATCTGGTAACGCTCCAACAGGCTCGTCAGGGCAAAGATGTTCCGAATGTTGTCATCCACAATCAGGACTGTTCTGGCCGCCAGCGCCGTATCTGTTTGATGCAATGGTTGCAGTACCTGGCTATTGAACTCCGGCAGCTTCGTCACCTCGCAATGGAGGAACAAGAGGACGTGGTCCAAGAGACTCTCGATCGAGCAGACCTCCCTTAGATTCAGTGTCTGCCCCAGTCGTTTCAGGCGCGCCGCGTCTGTCCTGGAAAGTTCCTTGGTGACATAGACGATCAGTGGCAGCTCGCGGAGACGGGCATCTTTTTTAATGTGCTCGATCAATTCA
>QHOM01000152.1 GCA_003218785.1 Verrucomicrobiota bacterium | reverse complement strand
GAGAGTGATTCGCGAGGACGGATATGTCTCGTTTGTCGTCTGGGGTCCAAAGAAAGCTAATCCTTTCTTTTCGACTGTCACAGACGTGATAGACCGATTTGTCGAGTCTCCTCGACAGGATCCCGATGCTCCAGATGCGTTCCGCTTTGCCGTTCCCGGTAAGCTGGCTGGAATCCTGGAAAATACTGAGGCTAAAAATGTGACCGAACGCCAGCTGAATTTTCAGATTACTGCGGCGATCTCATTTGATCAGTTCTGGCAGTTGCGGACTGAAATGTCCGAAACTTTGCGGGAAAAAATGACCGGAGTCGCGCCTGCTCAACTACCAACCCTAAAGCAGGCTGTTGCCGATGCAGCACGGAGATACTTTGAGAGCGGAACAATGAGTTTCCCGGCAGAGGCATTAATTGTAAGCGGTAGAAAATCCGCGGTATAGCGAATCAACGACCCTACTGTCAGCCCGCGACTGCGCCACCTTGGAAACCGTGTTGTCGCACGGCTTGTCGCGTCCCGATGAACCCTGAGTCGGTTCGTTTGTGCGTGTGCCGCAGTTGCAACGTCAGTCTCGCCCGCTATCACAAAGCAAGTAGCGCGCCTGACGATGTTACGATAAACATAATCGCGTGAACCGGCTTTATTTCGGCGACAATTTGGAGTGGCTGCGCGACAGGCACGGGTTCCCGGATGCGAGTGTCAGTCTTGTTTATCTCGATCCGCCGTTTAACTCGAACGCCGATTATACGTCTAAGCTGCTTCTCATCACGCGCCCGTAGCTATATCTTCACAATACCTGGACCCTAGCGCTGAATCCCTCCGTGTGCTTGGAGCCACCCGATGACTTTGAACGCGGGATCAACCGAGACCCATTGTTGCGAGAAGCTGCCAGTCGATGATGCCATAGGCAGGCATATTGTGGTCGCGTTCGTAGGCGCGAATTGCTCGTCTCGTTTGAGGCCCCATGATCCCGTCGATGGCACCATGGTAGTACCCAGCGCGAGCAAGTCCACGCTGCACCTCTACAACTGTGTTTGTATTGCCATATCCGTAATCGTTGTAACCGTAGTAATCGTACGGGTAGTACCCATAGGGATACGGATAGAAGAACGGAAAACCAAACGTGTCGAAGAAAACGAACGTTCGATTGTGGAAACGGCGGAAGCGATCGTCACGATCATTGTCGCCATCGTTCCGAAACCGACGTGCGCCCGTCATGGTCCTTGGCGCAAAGCGCGGCGCCGGTCGCGTGACGGCGGATCGCGTCATCATTTGTGAGGCATGTGGGGCCGCAGATGCAAGGGTTGCAGTCAAGCTCAGCGCTGCGGCGCCGATTAAGAATAGCATCCGTTTTGTTTTCATAGGTAATTTGGGTTTCTAGTAATTAGACACCGCGACGGCGCTTCGAGTTGTTGATGACAACGACTGCAAAGGTAACGCTGTTGTTACTTTTGCGGGATCGATCGGCTCTCGTAACCTGCCGATCACTTGCAGCCGCCAGCGGTGGCTGAGCATTGTCTCGTTAGGCCCCAGAACCCACTAGCATGAATGATGAACTCACGAACTGGCAGAGTAGCCATAGCGTCTCTGGTATTGCCCATTCTGTCGTTGGTGATGGGCCCTTTGGATTTATTGCTGGGATCATCTGCAGCTACATCGCCTGCATAAGTATCCGGCGCGATCCTTCGATTGTCGGTGCCGGTAGTGATTAGTGGAATGCAAAGCAGCGCTTACAGTCCCAGTTTTTTTTCGATTTGCTTTACGCGCTCGAAAAGTTTCCCGAGCCGGCGCACCCAGGCAATCTGTTGCTTTGCTTCCGCAAGTGGCACGGCGGGCGACGCCCACCAAGCCCCGCCGCTGATGTTCTTGGAAATGCCACTTTGCGCACCGATGGCGGTGTTATCGCCAATTTCGATATGCCCAATGATACCTGCCTGACCGCCAATCAGGACACGCTGACCGATCTGCACACTGCCGGCAATTCCGGTCTGCGCTGCGATGACGGTATTCTTGCCGATTACAACGTTGTGCGCGACCTGCACGAGATTGTCGATCTTTGCTCCCTCCTGGATCCAAGTTCGGCCAAAACGGGCCCGGTCGACGGTTGTGTTCGCGCCGATCTCGACGTCGTCATCGATCTGAACAATTCCGAGCTGCTGAATTTTTTCATGCCGCTCATCGACTATTTCAAACCCGAATCCATCCGCGCCAATCACCGCGCCGCTGTGGATGATGACACGCGAGCCAATGCGAGTTCGCTCGCGAATCGTTACTCGCGGATAGATCAGGCACGCGGGTCCAATTACCGTTTCATGCCCAATGTACGTTCCTGCGCCGATGATTGTGTCGTAGCCGATTTTGGCGCCAGCTTCGATGACCGCGTGCGGCTGGATCGAGACCCGCTCCCCCAGCTGAGCGCCTGGATCGACAATCGCGCTTGGATGAATACCGGGTGCGAGGGTGATCGGCTTCGGCGCGAGTTTGAGCACGACTTGCTCGAAGGTCTTGGCCGGATTGGAGACACGAATTTCAGCGGCGGTAATCTGCTCGCCAAAATCAAGCGGAACGAAGACGGCGGACGCGCGCGTTTTGCGCAGGAGTCCAACGTATTTTCGATTCACAAAAAAACTAATCTCTCCAGAGGTCGCTTCCGCGAGTGACGCAGCGCCAGTGATTTCGAGCGCCGGATCGCCGATCAACTCGCGGCCGGACATCGTCGCTAGTTCTTGAAGAGTAAAGGTCACAGAGGAGATGAAGTGTTAAATCGTCGAAGCGTTGAAGGGTTAAAGCGCTAAAGCGTGGAAAAGGTGAGCGCTACTCCGCGTTTTGGGGCCAGCGCGGCGGACGTTTTTCGATGAACGCTTGCACGCCTTCGAGCGCAGCCTCGTCCATCATGTTGCAGGCCATGGTTTCTACGGCTGCTTCGTATGCGGCCGCAATGCCAAGTTCCGCTTGCCGGTAGAAAAGCTCTTTCCCCATTGCCACCGCAACGCGCGGTTTGGAGATGATGCTGGCGACGAGTTTCTCGACTTCGGCATCGAGGTATTCGGGTTCAGCGACGCGGTTGATTAATCCGCACGCTCTCGCCTCCTCAGCGCTGATAAATTCACCGGTAACCAGCATTTCGAACGCCGCCTTGCGCAAAATGTTACGCGAAACTGCCACCCCCGGCGCCGAGCAGAAGAGCCCGAATTTTACGCCGCTGACGGCGAATCGTGCTGTGCGCGATGCTACCGCGAGGTCGCACATCGCCACCAGCTGACAACCGGCCGCGGTGGCGATGCCCTGAACGCGCGCGATCACGGGCACCGGCAGATGTTGCATGGTCAGCATCATCTTCGAGCATTGCGCGAAAAGACGCTGGTAGTAATCGAGCGATGGCGTCGCGCGCATCTCTTTCAGGTCGTGGCCGGCGCAAAACGCTTTGCCTTCTGCGCCAAGAACGATCACACGCACCGACTCATCGTTGTCGGTTGCATCCAGCTCGCGCTGCAAAGCCGCGAGCATCGCCTCCGACAAAGCATTAAAGGCCTGCGGCCGGTTCAGCGTCAGCGTGACTACGCCGCGAGCTTCCTGACTGCGCAAGATGACTGGTTCCTCAGTCGCGCAAACTTTCGGGGTCAATCCAGGTTCAACTGATACTGAAGCGGCTTTCACGGGCTAGAATGCTGTAACATTATCTACCGCCAAAATCCTAAATCTGAAATCTGAAAAATTTAGTTTCCGTTTACGGGGACCGGCAACATCATCTGGCCGAGGGAGCACAGACATCTTGTCTGTGGGCCAGGCGGGCGTCTCGCCTGCCGAGCCGACAGGCAGGATGCCCGTCGGCCCCACAGCCGAGACGGCGGTGCCCCTTTTGTAAATGAAAATCATCGCAGTCGCGAATCAGAAAGGCGGCGTCGGCAAAACAACCACCGCCGTAAATCTCGGCTCCGCGCTGGCGGAGCTGGGCCAACGCATTTTGCTTGTCGATCTTGATCCACAAGCGAACGCGACGAGCTCATTTGGTTTGCAAGGAGTAGATGAGACTAGTCTTTACGAGGCGCTCCTTGGCGAAGCATCAATCACCGAGAAAATCCTGCCCACGCGACGCGAACGTCTGTTCATCGTGCCCGCCGATATCGATCTTGCCGGTGCCGAGGTCGAGATCGCGCGAATGCCGAATCATCTCACTCGTCTGGCGGAAACGCTCAAGCCGTTGCTGGCGGACGACACCTTTGATTTCGTTTTTATCGATTGTCCGCCTTCGCTTGGAATCCTCATGAGCAACGCGCTCGCCGCTGCGGACGAACTCCTGACCCCAATCCAATGTGAGTATTTCGCGCTCGAAGGTCTGGTGAAAATTGTTCGACTGGTGGAGCAGGTTCGCGATTCGGGCGCGAACAAGCGGCTTGAGATCGGCGGCATTGTCATGACGATGTTCGACGGTCGGACGAATCTTAGTGCGCAAGTTGTAGCAGACGTTCGCGAGCATTTTGGCGAACGTGTTTACGAAACGGTGATCCCGCGCAGTGTTCGCCTGAGTGAACGCGCTCTCGCACGAGAATTCATTCAGCGGCACACTCCGCCAGCCACTGCTCTCGAGTAATCGCAAAAACAAGCGTGGGGAATCCGCGAAAAACCGTTTTCCTCTCGATTTTCATTCCGTTTTTCTCCGCGACTCGACGCGATGGCAAGTTATCAGGATGAATCAGCGAAATTACGCGCGGCAACTTCAGATCGCGAAATCCGTGATCCCGAACTGCTCGCGCTGCTTCGGTCGCAAGTCCCCGACTCCAATAATCGCGATTAAGCCGGTACCCAATTTCGATTTCGTCCATCTCATCGACCTGTTGATGAAAGAAACCGCAATAGCCGATCAAGCGATTATCGTTGCGATGAATAACTGCAAATTGCGATGGCAGCCCACGACGCTCCCAGTCAATGAGTTTGTCCAGAAAAGCAACGGTTTGTTCCGGTGTAAAAGCACCGAGCGAAAACCGCATGAAATCCGTATTCGCCATCAGCGGCGCGAGAAGATCGACATCTTCCTGGCGGAACGGCCGAAGAATGAGGCGGCGTGTTTCAAATTCCATGTAGGGACAGCGCGCTGTCGCTGTCCGCGGACGCCACAGCGCGGCGTCCCTACCTTACCGCCGCTAAAGACAGCGGCCACTACAACATGAAGACGATGAATGACCGAGTTTCGATTCATAATCGAGATGACGACGAAGACGGATGAATATGCGCGGCCGGCGACACCGCCAGATACATCGAGTCTAACCGAAGTGCTCGCCGCTTCGCGCGAATGCACGGCGTGTCATCTTTATAAGCGCGCCACGCAAACCGTGTTTGGCGAAGGACCCAGGGGCGCACCGATCATGCTGGTTGGCGAACAACCGGGTGATTACGAGGATGTCGCCGGCAAACCCTTCGTCGGACCCGCCGGAAAAATCATGGACCGCGCGCTCGAAGAATCAGGAATTGATCGCACGAAAGTCTACGTCACCAACGCCGTCAAACATTTTAAGTGGGAGCCGCGAGGAAAACGCCGAATTCATCAGAAACCGAACTCACGCGAGATCGCAGCCTGCCGCCCATGGCTGGAGGCGGAGCTGCGCCTGGTCAAGCCGAAGTTGTTGGTCTGTCTGGGCGCGAGCGCGGCGCAAGCGATCTTTGGACCGTCGTTTCGCGTTACGCGCGAGCGCGGCAAAGTGTTGTCATCGAAATTTGCACCACG
>QHOM01000151.1 GCA_003218785.1 Verrucomicrobiota bacterium | reverse complement strand
TAGCGACTACTCGGGAACTGGGAATCCTTTAAAGGATGTTCTACCTCGGTCGTTCGAGTTTTTCGCAAATTTTCCGCAGGGATGGTAAAGTTCGACCGACGCTTGGGGGTCACAACCGAAATGTCTTTTCGCCGCCGCTCTCTAGGGCCCTCCGCCTTCTTGAAGTTCTGGAAGAACTCTGCCATTTTTTGGAACTCAAGATTTTGGCACCACCGAAGAAAAGCTAGGTCCCCACGAGTCAGGCCAGCCGTTTTGTTCTTGGGCTTGTGCTTTTGTGCCTCAGTGTCGAGTCCAGTATTCGCCCAGGCGATTTATGGCAGCATATTCGGGACGATTACCGACCAATCGGGGGCTGCCGTGGTTGGAGCTAAGGTGACCGTGACCTCTGTCCAGAAGGGCACTCAATTTCAGACTACGACGAATGAAACGGGAAACTACACTGTAACCCACTTGATTCCGGATCAATATAACGTTCGAGCCTCGGGTCCAGGCTTCAAGACTCTTGAGTCCAGGAGCATTCCGGTGTACGCCGACCAGGCTGCGCGAGTCGATTCGCACTTTCAGGTGGGTGCAGCCGAGGAAACCGTGACTGTGTCGGCCGAAGAGGTGCCGTTGCTTAAGACCGACCGAGCTGACGTAGCCACAACGTTTACTGAGCGCCAAGTTAAGAACCTGCCGCTCTACAATCGCAACTTCACGCTATTAGAACTGCTCACTCCTGGTACCACGCGAGCCGGTTTTCAGCATTCTTCCGCGGAAAATCCGCAGGGCAGTTCCCAGATCATGGTGAATGGCCAGCATTTCGGAGAAACGTCCTACCAGTTGGACGGAACTGATAATCGCGACCCAATTCTGGGCATAATCGTCATTAACCCCACGCTGGAATCAATCGCAGAAACCAAAATCACCTCACAGAACTACGATGCGGAATTCGGACAAGCTTTGGGAGGAGTCGTGACCGCACAAACGAAATCGGGGACCAAAACTTGGCATGGGAGCATGTTTGAGTTTAGGCGCACGGGATGGGGCCAAGCTCGAAATCCCTTCCTCGATCCTCCTGATCGTAAACTTCCTCCGATCAAGTGGAACCAGTTTGGAGCCTCCATAGGCGGCCCACTAGTCACGAAAAAGCTCTTCGTGTTCGGAGACTACCAGGGCACACGGCGCAGGAATGGTGCTTCACTTCGGCTCGACGTGCCCACTGCTCTCGTTCACTCGACATGTCTCAATCCGAACGTTCCTTTTTGCGACCTAAGTGAGTACCAGGTCCCGATTTTCGACCCGGCCAGTGACAATACGGTTGAGTTTGCTAATCAGCAGATCCCCCGGGATCGCATTTCGCCACAAGCCGTGGCTCTGTTGAAACTGATTCCGGAGCCGAACGTTCCGGGCGCGGGAGTATTCCAGAACTTCATTGCTTCTGGCATCGCGAAGTTTGCTGATGATAATTTCAATATTCGAGTTGATCACAATACGACCGAAAGGCTGAAAATCTTTGGGCGCTACAGCTTCGCCGATTTTAGGCAGGATTCTGCCGGAGCATTCGGGAAGCTGGCAGGAGGCCCTGCCATAGGTTCAGATCTTGCCGGCCAGTCGTTCAGCCGCAACCAGAGTATTGCGGTCGGTTCCACTTATGTGCTGAGTCCATCCCTAATTACTGATTTTCGTTTTGGCTTTTTCCGTTATCACGTAAATGTGCTGCAGAACGGGCGGGGAATGAATCCTGCGGCGGATGCTGGGATTCCCGGCTTGAACCTCGGCGACCTGCTCACCTCGGGAATGCCGTTTGTTGACATTGACGGATTTACGTTCGGTAACATTTGCAATTGTCCACTTCTGCAAACCGAAAATCAGTTCCAATGGGTGAATAATTGGACCAAGACCGCGGGTAACCACATTTTGAAATGGGGTGCTGACATCCGTTATGCGCAAAACTTCCGATTTGCTGGCTTTGGTCCACGCGTGGGCGGCCTCATCTTTGAGGGCGGGCGCACGCAAGGGCCTGATGGCGGAGGTTTGGGTCTGGCTACTTTCTTTCTAGCTCGATGCCGGAGAACGACAGAAGCGTTGGTTCTTCTATGGCCAAGATACTTATCGCATTACTCGAAAACTGACGATGAACTACGGATTGCGGTGGGAAATCTACTTTCCCCAGTCGGTTACCGGCAAAGGAGCTGGCGGATGGGTCGACTTCAATACGGGACTGGTCAGTGTGGCGGGGTATGGCGACATCAACCTGCAGGGAAACGTGAAGAATAGCTTTCATAATTTTGCACCTCGCCTGGGAATCGCATATCAGGTAACGCCCAAGACAGTAGTCCGTTTAGGCTACGGTCGCAGCTTTGACATTGGGGTGTTTGGCTCAGTGTTTGGCCACAGTGTGACCCAGAACCTGCCGGTCTTGGCTAACCAGCAACTGCATGCACCTTCGAATACTGGCAGTGTATTTGACCTCGCAACGGGTCCTCCTCCTGCAAATTTCATTGCTGTGCCAGCTTCGGGAAAGTTCCTGCTTCCCGACCAGGTGGGCGTTAGTGTGCTCCCGAGCAGGATGCGGTTGCCTACGCTTGACGCTTGGAATGTCACCGTGCAGCATCAGATTACCCCTACTCTATCGCTGGAAGCTGGCTATGTGGCAAACAAAGGCACCCACGTCTTCGCCGGGAATAACCCGAGGTATGACGTCAATCAACCCAGCATAGTCGGATTCGGAACTCTTAGCAGGGACGAGCGCAAACCGTTTTTCAAGAAATTCGGTTGGACACAGGAGATAGCCTACTTGGGCAATGATGCTTCCGATAACTACAACTCATTGCAAGTGAAAGTAGAGAAGCGCTTCAGCAAGGCATACCAATTGCTTGCTCATTACACTTGGTCGAGAGCCTTAAATCATAACGACGATTATTACGCAATTGATCCCAAGGTAAACTACGGCGTAGCCGATCAGGATCGGAAGCATGTGTTCGTCTTAGCTAATATGCTTGATCTACCTTTCGGAAAGGGGAAATCTTTCTTCTCGAAAACAGGTGGATTGACCAACCGGATAGTCGGTGGATGGTCGTTGAACGCCACTGCGTTCCGGATGAGCGGCCTGCCCTTCTCTCCTTCTTACGCGTTTTGTGGCGCCGATATAGATACCGGTCCCTGTAGGCCGAATCTGGTGGGACGCGTTCATATCACGGGAAAACGGACCGGCTACTTCACGACCACTAATGATGTGTTTTTGGAACCGAATGGCACACCCGGGGATACCATCGGACCCTGGCAACGACCGGCTGCCGGTACATTTGGAAGCGCAGGCCGCAATTCACTGCGAGGGCCCGGCTTATTCCAGAGTGATCTCTCCGTTGTCAAAAGCATTTCTCTGAAAGAAACTGCCTCTGTTCAGTTTCGCGCTGACATTTTCAACGTATTCAACGTGGTCAATCTTGCTAATCCACTGGATTGCGTGGATTGCATCGCTGCCGGCAGGATTATTGGTACTGCCTCGGGCCAGCGGCAGATGATGTTTTCCTTACGGCTGCAGTTCTAAATTTCCCCAACCAGCGGTCACTGCACGTCGGCCCGCGTAGAACTTTAAATTCAACTTTCGGGTTCGCTCCTCCGCAGATCAGCGGAAGTTTTCTACCATCATGATGTCTACCGATTTGTTTACTTGGCCGTAAAGAATCGAGTTGCCATCCGGAGAGACATCGAAGTCGGCCTCTTCCGGAGGCATGGCCTTGTCCAGCCTCGCGACGGTAGAAAGTTTCCGCGTCCCGAAGCTATAGAACCTGATTGTCGAGGCTAAATTCGCACCTTCACGGTTTATGAAGTAGATGCCATTGTCGAGCACGGCCCAGTCTCCCCAGCTGGCGAGTCGAACATTCAAAATTCGTTTCTCGTCCCCTCCGGATACCGGAATCTGCCAGATGCCATCTGGATCCTCCTTCGTATAGTAGATGAGATTACCGTCGGGGGACTCGAATGCGGAGAACCCGTGATTCTTTGTGAGTTGGATTGGATCTCCTCCCAAAGCCGGAACTTTCCAAAGCTGCCAGTTTCCGCTGCGATTGGATCCAAAGTAAATCCACTTTCCGTCGCGCGACCAGCTCGGAACCGAATTTTCGTCGTTGCCACTGGTGATTTGTTGGGGAGACCCGCCGTCTGCATTGACAACTAAAATTTGGCTGTGTTCGCCTGGACGAGAATCGAAGGCAATTTTTGTTCCATCGGGGGACCATCGCGGCGTGCCGCTGAGGACGCCCAAGGAAGTTAACTGGATCGGGTCAGAACCATCGGAATTGCACCTCCAGATTTCGAAGCTTCCGGAGCGGGCAGAATAAAAGACTACCTTCTGGCCGTCCGGAGAAAATTGCGGTCCACCATCTCCCCAGCTTGAAGAGATAAACGGTGATGGTGGTTTTGTTCTCCCAGGCATGTTCAACTCAATTCGCCAAATCTCGCTGTGCAGAAATCCTTGTGTGTAGGCCAAACGATTCCCTTCCAGTGAAACCGCCGGACTGCCCGCCATCGGGCCAGCGATCGGAATTCCCTCCACAACTCCACCTGCTACCGGTACTCTCCACAACCCAGTTGTTCCCAACCGATGGGCCGCGAATACGATGCTCTTGCTGTCAGCAGTCCAAGCTAAACCCTGGATGAAGCCGCGATCGAACGTGACTCGGTTCGGCTCTCCCCCCTCAACCGGCACCACGTAAATATCAGTAACCCAAGGACTGCTAATGCGCCTGAAAGCTATGCTACGGCCATCGGGGGAGAAAGCGGGAATATGATCTCCCACCGTATGAGGCGGCGGAAATGTCAGCCTCGTTTCTTGCTGCGTTTCCAGCGAAAAGCGGTAAATACTCCATCCCTCATCCGGCGAGGGCTTGCTCGAAAACGTAAGAAACTTACCATTCGGGGACCAACTCAGACCGAAATCTGCACATCCGTGGTGGTCCGCTAGCTTTCGTTGCGTTCCTCCAAGGGCAGGAACAATCCAGATGCCCGCTGGGCCCGGACAACGACCGAATGCTATATAACGAGCGTCAGGCGACCATGCCAGCACAGAGCCGAGTCCGAGGTTTTGAGCCAATCTCAAGGGGCTGTCGCCACCAATCAGCTTCACAAACAGGTCGGCGGTTCTGCCATTCTCCGGCTCAGAAATGAACGCTATCTGTTTGCCGTCTGGAGAAAACTGCGGTCGGATTTCTGCACCAGGAGAACTGGTCAACGGAACCACTTTCATCTCTGGTCCCAATGCTCGTGGCGAGCGAGACCGCCAGGAGTGTTTGCCGATAGGAACCATCACCACTGCCAGAATGACGACCAGACCGAGCAAAGCAACCCGAATATACTGCGGCCGAAAGGTGCGTAAGCTGTTCTCAACATGTGCAAGATCGATCCTACTGGCATGGCGATCACCAATTGCTACGGCACCTTGGCCGCCCTCTCCGTTTGCGGATGTTCCTCGGGCATGGTTTTCAACATGGGCGATAAAGCGATAGCCACGGCGTGCCAGCGTTTCGACGAAACGCGGATTGTCTGCCGAATCGCCTAAAGCATCTCGAAGCCTTTTGATGGCGGCGTTGACGCTATGGTCGAAATCGACAAAGGTATCAGCAGGCCAGAGCCTGTCGCGAAGTTCTTCACGCGTGACCACTTCGCCGGGGCGCTCCAGAAGCAGGGAAAGTACTTCGAATGGTTGCTCTTGAAGCTTGAGTTTGACTCCACTCCTCCGTAACTCACGGGCCCGAAGATCTACCTCGAAAAGCCCAAAACGGAGAACTCGCGGAAGCTCGGATAGAGGAGACATGCCTATTCGGGGGAGCGAGAAGTCTACACCCGGTCGAGATAATTCGTCACCACGAGCTGTAACCCACAGGTGTTAATCAGCTTAGCTCGTCATTGATATATGTCTGGCTCGTCATCACGAGGGTATTGAGGTACCTGCCCGTCTGAACGAACGTCGGCCTCACCGCGGAGGTGAGTGCCGTGAATCTCGCAACCAGGACATGTCTTGCTTTGGGTTTTCTGACCATCGCTTTTCCAGGATTAGCGAGCGAACGACCCTCCAAGCCCCAAGTCACAATCAATGTGTATAACGATGCTGGAGTTTCGGAACAGGTATTAGCTCAGGCCGAACAAGAAGCAACGAGGATCTTCCGTCAAGCCGGTGTCGACAATGTGTGGGTTGAGTGTCATGTATCGAAGCCCGCCCTCAATCCTGATTCAGAATGCCAGCCTCCGGGAGGTGCCGCGCATCTCGCGCTGAGAATCGTGCACTGGTCCTCGAATCTCCGTGACACCATCTTTGGCACCGCTTTCCTGTCTGCGGGAGGAGAGGGAACCCAGAGCGACGTGTTTTACGACTCGGTGGAAAAGCTGCACAAAGATTGGCACGCTAGTCTGTCGCGGGTCCTCGGCCACGTCATGGCACATGAGATCGGGCACTTGCTACTGGGGACGAATGCTCACTCGCCTATGGGAATAATGCGCCCTAATTGGCAGAGCCAAGAATTGCGGAGCATCGGCCTGGGAACATTGCTGTTCACATCGGAGCAGGCGCGGTCCATGCAAGCCAAACTGTTTTCCTTAAGAGCGCGAAAGTAGGTTGTCGTCTTCTCCGCTCGCTCGGAACGAATGCACCGCCGAAGAATAGACTCCTTCGTTTCAGAAAACTTCTAAATCATGGGCCGTTCAACACTTTTCCCTGGTAGGTCTTCTGTATTTCTTGCAGGAGTTGCTGGTCCGGGGTT
>QHOM01000150.1 GCA_003218785.1 Verrucomicrobiota bacterium | reverse complement strand
CACGCCATTCCCGCGCTGATGTGAGCGCATGTTCAACCGCCAAAGATTGTGCAAACGGAAAACTAAATTCTTGAATCCAACACGAACCATTACGGCATCGTATCAACAGGCGGTCTCACGCTGATATGAGCTCATGTTAAAGCGCGCTTTGAAATGGATTGGCGCGATTGTCGCGGTCCTCGCGATCGTCGTCTCCGTATTCCTGATCAACCTCATTTGGTTTCGACCATGGAGCCTGAATTTGTTCTACGATAAAGTTTTCGCGGAAGTTCTTTTCGACCACCCGGAGTTGCTCTCCATGCTCGGTTTGGTCGAGCAGTTCGGCATCACCAGTCATAATGGAAAGCTGGATGACGAATCGCCGGCACATCAGGAACGCGAATTCGACAGGTGGAAGGGCGATCTGACGCAACTGCGCCAGTATCCGCTGGATCATCAATTGTCGTCACAAAAGCTTTCCACACATGTGTTGGACTGGTTTATCGAGCTGCAAGTCGAGGGTGAAAAGTGGCAATGGCATAATTATCCGGTTAATCAACTCTTCGGCGTGCAGAACCAATTCCCATCTTTCATGGCGAACATGCACCGGCTGCTGAACCGGAAAGATTGCGAGTATTACCTGATGCGGCTGGATGCCTTGCCAAAAAAATTCGACCAGCTTCTCGACAATCTCAAAGTCCGCGAAGAAAAGCAAATCCTGCCACCTCGTTTCGTCGTCGAGGAAGTGCTTAAGGAAATGACCGATTTCATTGGCACGCCGGCGTCAGAAAATATTCTTGCCACATCATTCAAAACACGTGCAGCTAAAATCGACAAGGTAACCGGCGCGCAGCGCGCCGATTTTCAAGCGCGTGTGGAAACAGCCATAACCGCCAGGGTTTATCCGGCTTACCAAAAACTGATCGACTATTTTCAAAAGATTTTGCCGAAAACGACGACGGATGACGGCGTCTGGAAATTGCCGGATGGCGATGCTTACTACGCCTATTGTCTGCGCCAAAATACGACGACCACGCTTAGGCCGGATGAAATCCACGAGCTTGGCCTGCGCGAAGTAGCGCGGATCGAAGGAGAGATGCGTGCAATTCTCGACGCGAACGGCTTTGCGGGCCAGCCGATCGGTGAATCGATGGACAAGCTGGCGAAAGATCCGCGGTTTCTCTTTCCCAACAATGATAAAGGCCGTGCCGATGCTTTGGCGGAATATACCCGGTTGATCAAGCAGGCAACGGAGCGCTCGTCAAAGCAATTATTTCTGACAACTCCGCACGCAAAGATCGAGGTTCGGCGCGTGCCAGAATTCAAGGAAGCGACGGCGCCGGGCGCCTATTACGACTTTGCGGCGATGGATGGCACACGGCCAGGGATCTTCTTCGCGAACCTGCGCGACATGAATGAAGTGCCTAAGTGGAGCATGCCCACGCTGGCATACCACGAAGGCGTGCCGGGGCATCATTGGCAAATTTCAACAGTAGAAGAACTCAAAGGCCTTCCGCAATTTAGAAAGATCATTCCGTTCACTGCCTACATAGAAGGCTGGGCCCTTTACTGCGAATGGCTGGCGAAACAAGCTGGATGGTACGACAAAGATCCATTCGGGGACTTGGGGCGCTTGCGTGATGAACTCTTCCGCGCGGTCCGGCTCGTTGTTGATACTGGTATTCACGCCAAGCGCTGGACATGCGAGCAAGCCATCGCTTACATGCGCGAGAAGACCGGCATGGGCGAGAAAGAAGTGCGATCCGAGATCGAACGCTACATTGTGGCGCCGGGACAGGCATGCGCTTACAAACTCGGCATGTTAAAGATTCAGGAATTGAGGGCCCGGGCTAAGAAAGGGCTGGGAGAAAAATTCGACCAGCGTGAGTTTAACGAGGCTGTCCTCAAGAATGGAGCGCTACCGCTCGAAATTCTCGAGGAACAAGTAAACGACTATATTCGCCAAAAGAAAAGCGCGTAGACAAGACTCGTAAGAACTGAACCGCGGATTGCGCGGATGTCAGAGATTAGGAAAAGCAGTTCGGGATCCTGCAAGTAGGATTCAGATCGACGTGGCATTTTTTATCTGCGATATCAGCCTTATCCGCCCCTAACGATAGTTACTATGCGAAGAATCCTCATTACGCTTGCGATTCTTATTCTCTTCGTCATCGGGTTGTCGGCGCTGTGGATTTTCCGCGGACGCCAAGTCTCATTGTTCATCGATCGGTTCCGGACGATCGAAATTTCTTCGGCGCGGATCAGCGCAATCGCCTACGAAGGCAGTGGGAGCGGCGGCGTTCTTATTGCTAATGACCTCAAATTAAGTCTCAACCATCCGACTCCAAACCTGTCTCCGAGCATCGGCACGACAAAAGATAATCAGTTTGCCTTGGCGAGTGGTGGGAAGGTTTTTGCTTTTGGCCCCTTGACTTCCGCGGGGGAAAATACTGGCGATCGCCTCGCAACTGCACCGCCCGCAAGCGACGGTGCTTCCATTGTAGTTCGTCGAAGCGTTCTCAACTGGCCGACGCCGTTTGATTTCAATTTCATGACCGGTCAGTCGCCTTCATGGAAACGACACATTTATTACCAGCTGCATTGGAAAAAGTCTTCCGGACCGAAACTGGAAATGCTTTGGCGTTACGAGCAGTACTTCTATCCGGGTAATGGCTGGGCAAGCGGCTTCATGACGCGTGAAGGTTCGACCGGCCTGATTCGCGTCGAAATCCAGCCCTGAACTGGCGCAAAGAAAAGCGTTGTAAAGATAACGTCGAACTCCACTTCTTTTCTCTACCGGTTACGAAAGTCAATCGTACCGGTTGAGCGAACGCCTTGCCTACCTAAAGGGCGGCTTTTATCAGCGCCTGCGAGGTGGCCTTATAGGATTCCATCCCTGGATATCGACTCGACGATCTGATACTTTTCGAAACCGAACAAGAACTTTTTTGCGCTCTTATTCAATTCTGCTACGAGAGACCTCCGCGGTCACCGCAGACGGCTACAACGAACCGGTCATCGAGAACGATGCCGTAAATCTTTTCTCGACGCGCTCGACGATCGCGCCCTATCATTTGGAGCAGGCTTCGTCCGTTGCTTCAGAAGAAATTCAGCAAGCGGCAAATCTCGCGGATAAGTGATTTTGAAATTGAAGTCGTCGTTCACTACGAGAACAACTTTGCGACCGAGTTCCTCGACCGCAGAAACTTCGTCGGTCACAGAAACATTTTCTGCATAGACAGCGCGATAAGCTTGTTCGAGTAACGCACGCTCGAAAATCTGCGGCGTTTGCATCGCATAAAGTTGATGCCGATCTACTGAGCCGGTAACCAGAAGATCGGCGCCGGCGCGTTTGATGGTATCTTTGACTGGCTCAGCCAAGGCGGCGGCGCCATGAGTCTGGCATTGTTCGAAGACACGCTCGATTTGGTCTGCTGTAATCAGCGGCCGCGCCGCGTCATGCGCGGCGACATATTTTGCGTCGGTACTGAGGCGACTCAGACCAGCGCGAACGGAATCTTGTCGATGTTCGCCGCCAGCGACGATTGAGCGGACCTTTTCGAAATTTTCATCGCGGACGACCCCTTTGACCTCACCATGTCGATCTTCGCGAGCGACGACAATGATTTCGCTGACGGAAGCAGTGCGCTCGAATGCATCGATTGAATGCGCGATCACCGGTTTGCCGGCGATCGTCGCAAATAATTTATCGAAACCCATGCGGCGGCTGCCGCCGGCCGCGACGATGATGGCGCTAAGCATAGTTAAAAGGTTAAAACGGTTACAAAAGTTACAAAGTTAAAGCGAAAACTTTGGTGCCATGACCATTTTTTAACCTTTGTAACCTTGTAACTCTTTTAACTACTTAACTGTTTTTGCACTTCCGCGCTCAGAGTCTTGCCATCGGCGCGACCGGCCACTTTCGCTTGCAACGCTTTCATAACCACCCCCATCTGCGCCTTTGTCGCGCCGACTTCGGCAATTGTCTCACGCACAACTTTTGTCAGCTCATCGCCGCTCATCGCTTGCGGTAAATACGCGTTCAAGATCGACAATTCCTCTTTCTCCTTGTTCGCCAATTCAGCGCGGCCGCCTTTTTCGAAACTCTCGATTGAATCCTGGCGTTGCTTGACTTGCTTGCGAATGACCTGAGCGGCTTCGGCATCACTTAGTTCGGCTTCCACCCCCGATTTTGCGATCGCGGCATATTTCAAGGCCGATTTGAGCATGCGCAAGACGCCGAGTTTCGTCGCGTCCCTGGCACGCATTGCATCCTTCAGATCAGAATCGATGCGCTTTTGAATGCTCATACCGACAAACTATGGCAGCGCGAACAAGACCGGCAACCTTGTTTTAGTGCGGTTCACCACGTCTGACGTCGGCGTTACCAAAGAACGCCGAGAGAGCGCGCGTGCCGAGCGCTTTCCAGATTTTGATCACCTCGTAGACAATCACGGTGGTGAAGCTCA
>QHOM01000149.1 GCA_003218785.1 Verrucomicrobiota bacterium | reverse complement strand
TCAACAAGTTCTGCGAACTGATCGCGTCGTAAACAAATTGTTCTCCGGCTTTTTGAAAAACGGCGCTCCCCCACATCGATATTGACTTTCGGTCCGAAATTTGAGCAGATCGTGTCCAAACAAAAATAAAAGGAGAAAGAACAAATGAAAATTGGCGATACAGCAGCAGACTTCGAGGCGGAAACCACTGAGGGGAGGATGCACTTTCATGACTGGATCGGCGATTCTTGGGCCGTCCTGTTCTCACACCCAAAGGACTTCACCCCCGTCTGCACGACCGAACTCGGCTATATGGCCAAAATTAAGCCAGAGTTCGACCGCAGAAACGTGAAGATCATGGGATTGTCGGTCGATTCGACCGGCGATCATCAAGGCTGGGCGAAGGACATCGAAGAAACACAGGGGCACGCGCCGAACTACCCAATCGTCGGCGACGCTGATTTCAAGGTTTCCAAGCAGTACGGGATGCTCCCAGCCGATACCGCAGGCGATGCCAAAACGCGCAAGCCGAGCGATAACGCCACCGTGCGCAACGTTTACGTCATCGGGCCAGATAAGAAAATCAAGCTCATGCTTGCCTACCCGATGACAACGGGCCGCAACTTTGATGAGGTGCTGCGAGTGATTGACTCGCTGCAACTGACCGCGAAGCACCAGGTGGCTACCCCAGTTAACTGGAAACCAGGCGAAGAAGTGATTATCGCCGGTTCCGTCTCCGACGAGGAGGCGAAGCGGCGTTATCCGCAAGGCTGGAAGGCGCCGAAGCCCTACATTCGGATCGTCCCGCAGCCGCAGTAGCTTGCTGACAGAGCGGTCGTATCGTGGCTGCCGCTCTTCAAGCAACGCTCTTAGTTGGCACGCATCTGAGATTTTTTCTTCATTCGACAGAATATTCGATTGGATCCTGCTGAAAATAGGTTCGGAATTCTGCGTACAGTTTCGGATGACGAGCGCGCAGCGCGCGAGGCCGCTCAAAGAAAGCCTCCGTTGACACGGCAAAAAACTCGGCGGGATTAGTCGCTCCGTAGGTATCGAGCAACGTTGGTATTCCACTCTCATCGGCAGCGCGCAGCGACGCAAACTCGTTTCTCATAACTTCGCTCCAGGCCAACTGCTGTTCGTGCGTTGCCAATCCCGGCACCCCATCGGCTGCATGATTTTCGTAGTCGAGTTGGTGAGCAAATTCATGAAGGACAACATTCTTACCATCGGAAGGATCAGCCGCGCCGTGTTTCACGGCGCCCCAGGCCAGGACCAACGAACCCATTCTACGGCCAGTCTCGCCAAGACGACTCACAGTCCCCTCTTCCCAAACATGCTCATCAACCTGCCGTTTTTCTTCCACCATGTATGTCAATGGATAAACAAGAATCGTGAGCAGGCCCGGAAAATAGTCTGTCTTTCGATGCAGCAACAGGAGGCAAGCTTGCGCGGCAATGGTCACACGAATCTCGTCGGTGATCGTGAGACCGCCACATCCCTCGAAACGTTTTTCGGCAAGAAATACTTGAATGTGACCAAGTAGTTCCGCGCGGTCGGTCGCGGACAGTTTGTGAAAAAATACAACATGACGCTGAATCAACGTCAGCCATTCTTTCGGAAACGGTCGCGCTCGCAGGCGACGTCGCCCCCGCTGCTTCAGCAACTCAAAGATCATATGAAAATGTTAGCAGAACGTTTCACCACATTCGCCTCAGTGGGTGCGCTTCGGTATTAAAGATGACTTTATCGAATTGCAAGGTTTCAGGCGGCGCGAAGAGCAAATAAAAATACTTCAAAGTCTCGGCCAGGACGAAGCTCTCCATTTCGTCGACCTGTTGTTCACTGATCACGTCGGCGAGCGCGGCGTAGCCCACATTGGTGCGGCAATATTTAACAAAGTCGCCAAACATTTTCTGGCCCATGCGCCGATACTCCGGGTCACGGGTGTAATGATAAAGATAATAAGTGGACTCAACGATCTCAGGACGCAGATGATAACTTCCGCTAACCACTCGCATCGTTTTGTAATTAAGACTTTCCGGCTCGATACCGCACAGGTTCCACATCTTGAACGACGAAGCTTGCAGGCGACGCGCGCGCTTCAGATCACCGGACAGGGCGAGTAATGCGGGGAAGAATGCATCGAGCGCACCGTAAATTGGCTTGGCGCGCTTACCTGTCTGCATGTCAGCGTGGCCGTACCACAATCCGCCGCCGATCTCGTCCGGCAGATATTTGTTAACGGCGGGAATGCTGGCGTCCCACATATCGCGACAATCTTTATCGCCGAACAGAAGCCAGCACTTCCAGAGGTACTCGTAGTACGAATCGATTCCGCCGCTGATGTGACTGTCCGTGTTCGTCCACACGCCTGTCTCGACGTCGATGCTTTCTCCGACGAGGCTGAGCGGCGAATGGCGCTTGAAGGTCTCGACTAAAGCGCGTTTTGCCTTCTCGTAGAAAACGGGCCTGCCAGTTAACTTACTCAGAGTGCCAAATTCCAACAGCAGCGTGCCGGTTTCTGCCGGATTCGTCACGGCATTGCGCGTCTGACCAGTATGGAAATTGACATAAACATAGGGGAGGCCGGTGGGTGAATTGAAAACCGGAAGCAATCGGTTGCCCAAATCCTCCGCCAAACTCAAGAGGCGTTTGTCGACCGTCAGTTGATAGCTGGAAAGAAGGCCGCCGAGCAGGCGTATCGTGATCTCGAAATTCATGACGTAAATATCGCGATCGAACGAGAGATCACTAACGATGAGCGATCGCGCCTTCCCGGCCTCTCCATCGAGATGCATCAGGATGAGTGTGTCGAGTGCATCGACTGGCGTCATTAAGAGCGACTGTCCGTACCAATCGTGCGCGGTTTTACTTAAAGGCCGCAACGCGTCGTGACCCCACGCATAACGCTCGTAATTATTCCAAGCATGCAGAAATTCGGTTCGCACACGCGCAGCAATCTGCTGAGCGTGTTCGTCTTGCCGTGATTTGCCGCATCCGTGCGTCGCGAAAGCCGCCACGGCAGCCAGCAAGAACGCGATCGGTGCAATTCGGGCTGGCATTTGGTTCGGATCAGCCTAACAATCGACTAGGGAGGGTTCAAAATGAATACAATGTCTGTTTCTCGACGTAAATTTGCGCAGTTGCTCGGCATAAGTGCGGCAGCGGTAGTCGTTAGGCCGTCGCTTTCTTTCGCAAAACAACCTGAGCACGCGACTGGAACTGCCGGCATCGTGCGGTTGAGCGCGAACGAAAATCCATACGGCCCTTCGCCGAAAGCGCATCGAGCAATGCAGAATTCGTTCGAAGTGTGCTGCCGTTATCCCGATGAAGCAAACGACGTGCTAATCGAAAAGCTGGCGAAACTCAACGGCGTTAGCCGCGAGCAGATTGTGCTTGGTGATGGTTCGAGTGAGATTTTGAAATTGTCCGCCGAAGCCTTCACAGGCCCGACCCAAGGTAAACTCATTGCTGCCGATCCGACGTTCGAAGCGATTCTCGAATACTCAAAAGCGAACGGCGGTGAAGTCGTGGAAATTCCGCTAACGAAGAGCTTCGCGCACGATCTGCCAAAAATGTCGGCCACGGCGAAAAGGGGTCTGATTTACATCTGCAATCCGAACAATCCGACGGCGAGCATTACGCCCAAGAATGAACTGCGCGAGTTTATCGCAAACACTCCACGCGAGACGATGATTCTCGTGGATGAAGCGTACTTTCATTATGCCGACAGCCGGGACTACGAAAGCATGATCCCGCTGGTGAAAGATCATCCGCATCTGATCGTCGCGCGGACGTTCTCAAAAATTTACGGGATGGCCGGGCTGCGCTGTGGGTACTGCGTCGCGCAACCTGAAACGATTAAGCGGATGCATCCGTTTCAAATGTGGGACAGCGTAAACGTAATGGCCCTGGCCGCGGCGATCGCGAGCCTGGACGATGTCGATCAAGTTGCAAACGGCCGGAAGTTGAACAGCGAAGCGAAAAACTTCGTGACGGACGAACTTGATAAGATGGGCTACAAACAGATTCCGTCGCAAGCCAACTTCATCATGTTCGACTGCAAACGGCCGGTCGTGCCGCTCATCCAGGCGTTGAAGCAACATAACATCCAGGTCGGCCGTTTATTCCCTGCTCTCCCGAACTACATGCGCGTCACCGTCGGCAAGAAGGCCGAGATGGAAACTTTTCTGACAGCGTTTCGAGAAGTAATGGCGAGCTGATCGTTAGGGAAACGGCTCGATCTTCGCCGGTCGTTGGAAATTCGATGGACGCTCCGGAATTGATCCTTCGATGACTTCCAATGTATCAATCGTGATCTTCGCGACGTAGTCGCCGTAAACGGCATGAAAATGTCCCGGCGGATGATCTCCGTAATAAAGTTCAATGACGATGCCGTAGAAGCGGCAAAATCTCAGGCATGCGTCACATGCTTGCGCAAAGCGGAAAAAATATTTCTGGCTGCTTGCCGGTCAGTTTCAGGTAAAGGGCATCGGCACAGAGATCAAGTTCGCCCGGCCACTCCAGCGCTCCAAGTTCCGTTATTCGCACTTGTTCAAAAACCCTATCCTGCGTCCAAGCCTCGAATACGCCACGTCCGGCCATATCGCTAAGATCGACAATGCCGGAAACGCCGTCATTGAAGCGGAGAAACAATTTGTAATTCTGTAACGACTTAGCTTTTTGAAACTCGAATGTTTTGCCTCCGCTGCGCGATCGGCGCGCAGCATTCTCCACGTCGGTGTGTACTTATCTGTGTCTCTCAAAACGGTGGTCTCTTTCCAAACTGATCCTTGCGAGCTCGCCCCGAGAATCTCAGCGATTTGTGACCGTGCCAGCTTTCCCCTTTCGGCGAGAAAGAACTTGAAACGCGAATCATTTGAGAGCCAATCCACGAAAAACGTTCGAAGTTGAATCGTTAAATCGGGCCTCGCTGTAACATTTGTAGCGTCTTAACAGAGTTTCGGCGCCTGAGCGGGGGACGCGCGATCCCAGCGCATGGCCAAGCGGACAAGGTTCCATGACCCGGTTCGCAATAAATAGACAAAGGGCAAGACCGGATTGAAGGCGAGCTTCGATTACAGACTGAACGAAAGGAATTAAAAATGAAACTCTCCTTCCTCAGTGGAATGCTTTGCGGCGTGATCATGGCGGCGGTCGTCACATTTACACTCACAATTCCGGGAACGAATGATCATTGGCGCATGGAGATCGTGAACCGTGGCGGCGGAACCTGGCACTTCGATAAAAATGGTCATCTGGGTTGGAGGTGGACTGTTCCGCCGATCTCCGAGCGTAATCATTCAGTGCACCTTATCGTGCCCCAACCTCAACGGAGTTCCGATTCTTCTGGCGAACGGTTGTGAATTTCGCGACCGAGCGCCTGGCTTTGGATTGGGAAAGTTGGAGTGTTCCCACAGGGCGTTTTGAAACGAAAGAAAACCTGGCTCACCGACGATAGATTTCGCGGCGATGTCCAATCGACAGAACCAGCACAGTCAGCTTGGGATCATTCACTTGATAGATGATCCGATAATCGCGAACGCGAATTCGATAGAGATCAGGTTCGCCCGCGAGTTTCACACAACCAGAAGGGCGCGCATTTTCTCGAAGGTCATCAATCGCAGCGCGCAGTCGGCTGTACAGCTTTGCGTCTCGTAGCCCGGCGAGAAAATTCTCAGCTCGTCTGCTGAGGAAGACCGAATTGCGCATCTAACTTGGCTTTAACCTGTTCCCACGGCAGAGGTTTTTCCGATTCACCTAAGGCATCGCGCGCCGCTTTCAAATCAGCCGCGTTTTCCAGTGCTTCAAGCTCAGTTAGATCCTCTATGAGAGAAACCACGCGTTTGGCACGAGAGTCGGAGAGAGATTCCAGTTTGGCAATTGCGCCAGTCAGATCAGCATTACTCACGCTCGAAGCATGCCAGAGCAGAGCGCAATTTCAAGCGAAAGAAGGCGGTTAGGGTTAACCGCCCCTACCAGCAAATGTGCGCACAAAACAAAAACGCCG
>QHOM01000168.1 GCA_003218785.1 Verrucomicrobiota bacterium | reverse complement strand
GCAGACCGGATGTGTCACATAGGCTCGCTCGAAAACCACGGACTCAGAAGCAAGTTTGTTTAAATTCGGCGCGTGAACTTTTTTGCCTCCATAGCAAGCGAGCGTGTCCGCTCTTTGTTGGTCCGGCAGAAAAAGAATCAAATTCGGTTTTCGCGGAAGTTTGGCTGGTTGTGAAACCATGTAGTTAACGGCTAACGCAGTAAATCATCTGCAATCGTAGCGGTTTAGTTTCCGCCTCTCCCTTCGCGAGGGAGAGGGCAGGGTGAGGTTGGCATTCTGAGCAAGCTACAGTTGCGGGCCCCTCACCTCAATCCTCTCCCCTTTTCAAGGGGCGAGGCAGATCAGCTCGGTTAGCCTCGCAGCCGCTTCGCGCGAATGAAATATTTTTCACATCGCTAGAGATTCAATTCCGGTATTTGATGGTCGCATGAAACGGTCTTTGATCTTGCCTACATTCGGCGCGTTAATTGCCGCCATGTCCTATGGCGCAACAGACTACGATCTGGCAGCCACCGCCACCAATAAACTCGCGGCCGATCTTCACCGTCGGCTTGCCACCGGCAACGAGAATCTTTGCGTTTCACCTTATTCAATTCAAAACGCGCTGGCCATGACCTTCTCCGGGGCCGACGGCGAGACCCGCACGGAGATGTCGCGCGTTCTGCATTTTCCAAGCGACGCGAGCGCCGTGCCAGCCTCGTTCGCGTCACTCCAGCATTCGCTTGAAGAGATGAGAACGACGACAGCGGATCTTGTAAAAGAAGCCAAAAGATTCGGCGGTCCGAGCGAACCGATCACACTGGCTATCGCCAATCGGCTCTTTTCACAAAAGGGGTACGACTTTCGCGAAGCGTTTCTGGCGGTTGTAAAACAAGATTTCGGCGCAGCGTTTGAACTAATGGATTTCGTTCACGATGCCTCCGGAGCGACGCAGCACATCAATAAATGGGTGGCAGATCAAACCCGTGACCGGATTCGCGATCTCATCCCCGCCGGCGCGCTTGACGAGACGACGCGCCTCGTCCTGGCGAACGCAATTTATGTGAAGGCCCCATGGGCTGATCCATTCTTGGAAGGAGCAACCCAGCCGGAGCCGTTCCACGTTCGCGGGAAGACGCCTGTCGATGTGCCGACGATGAGGAAAGAAGACAAGCATTTCGGTTATGCAAAACGGGAAGGCTTCACGGCCGTGAGTGTTCCATACATCGGAGATGAACTGCAATTTCTTGTCCTCGTTCCCGATGAAGTGAATGGTCTCTCCGCGGTCGAAGCAAAACTAAGTGCCGAGATGTTAGCACAGTGCGCAAAGCTGGAAGAGCGCGACGTCGAGCTTCATTTGCCAAAGTTCAAACTCGAGCCACCGACCATGGCGCTTGCGGAAAAGTTGGAGACGCTCGGGATGAAGACGGCATTCGATCAACCGCGGGGGAGCGCCAATTTCGACCGGATGGCGCCGCGAAAGCCCAACGATTACCTCTATATCTCGCAAGTCTTTCACAAAACCTTTATCGCCGTGGATGAAAAGGGAACGGAAGCGGCCGCGGCCACTGCAGTGGCAATGATGGCTGCGACCGCTCTTAGATCGCCTCCGCTGCCCCCGATCCAAGTGAAAATTGATCGGCCATTTGTCTATGCAATCCAACACGTGCCTAGCAGCGTCTGCCTTTTCCTCGGGCGCGTAACCGATCCTCGTTGAAATGGACATTTCGAACATTGCAAATCTCATCAACGCGTTTGCGGTGACTGCGGGCGTCATTTTCGCGGCGGCGCAAATTAGATATTACCGCCAACGAAGACGACGGGAAGCGATGCTCGAGCTGGTGAGATCGTTCCAAAGCCCAGCTTTTACCAGTGCACTTCGTCGCGTACTGTCGTTACCGGATGGGGCGGACGCGCAAAAAATACGCGAAATGCTCGGACCTGACGGCGAAGACGCGGTTTACCTCGTTTCGCTGACTTGGGAAAGCCTCGGCGTGCTGGTGTTTCGTCGCGAGGTTACGCTTGATCTGGTGGATGATTTTTTTAGCGGTCCCATCCTTCTTTCCTGGCAGAAACTGAAGGTTTATTCGGAGGAATGGCGTCGCACGCTAAACCGAGAGACAGGCAACGAGTGGTTTCACTGGTTGGCTGAGAGAATGATGGAGCGGGAGAAACTCTCCCCGCCGGTCCCGGCTTACATTGCACATCGCACATGGCGTGAACCGCGCCGGCGTTTAGCCAGGGATGGATCAACCCCGTCCGATTCGCGTTAAATTAAACGATCTCTGTCGCTCGCGTAACTTAGGGCGCCGTCGACGATGCGCGCCGCAGGTGTGAACGGATGCGGTTCGTTCTTGTTTGCATCGACAATGTGTATGACCTCGACACCGCGCGTTTTCAGGTAATCGGAAATCATCGCACGATGGCAGCGCCACCAGACTGCCTCCGCGCACATGATCGCGGTCGGGCCGACTTCGTTCACGCGATCGAGAAGGCGTTCCACGCCTCTGTGAAACTCCTCCGTCTCCATGTAATCGGCGTAACCGCGAAAGGAAGCGTTTCGCCAGGCGATATTGCGCGAATCCGATCTGGGTTTTCGCCGTCCGCCTAGCTCGGCGAAATGTTCATAACGAATTCCGCGTTCCTTAAGTGATTTTGCCAGCGTCTCCTTATTAAACTGTGGATACCGTCTCGATCCCGGCAGGCTCCGAACATCGACAACGAGCCTGATTCCGTTCTCCTCAAGCAGCGAAATGAAGACATCGATCTTGCGCGTGGAATGTCCGATCGTCCAGATGCGTCGGGTCAATGAGTCGGTTTTGCTGGCGCCGTCGCTTCGGCCATCGATTTGAGCATTCGGCCCAGATCACTGTTGGTGGAGATGACAGCGGTGGTGTTTTTCTCGAACGCGGCACGCATGACATCGAGGCTGCGCAGGAAGGAATAAAGTTCCTGCGCATCGGGGGGATTGAAGGCTGCGGCATAAATGGAAGCCGCTTCGGCGTCGGCTTTGCCTTCGATCTGGAGCGCGTTCTTCGTCGCAGTGGAGCTGATCGAGGCAACGTCGCTCTCTTTTTGGCCGCTGATGTTCGCCGCTTCGCCACGGCCTTCGGAACGGAATCGCGCGGCGATCTGATGCCGCTCGCTCGACATCCGTTCAATGATTTTTTCGGCGACCGCTGGATTGTACTTGCTGCGCTTGAAACGTTCATCGAGTAATTCGATGCCGAAGTCGGCGATCTTTTGCCTCGTGCGTTCGGTGATCTGTTTTTCGATTTCGCCGCGGCCGAACTCGATATTGGGAATGGAGCTGGGCAGAACCGTGCCGCTTTTCTCAAGTTCCTCGTCGCGCAACGGCTTTCTGTCCTTGGTCACGCGAATAATCTCGACCAGATCGTGTGTCGCTACTGCGGTGCGGGTTTCGCTTCCGAGGATGTCATCGAGGCGTGAAAGCGCGCTTCGCTCGTCATTCAGGCGATTGTAATAGAGGAATGGATCGCTGATGCGCCACCGAGCAAAGCAATCGACAATGATGTATAGCTTGTCCTTTGTCGGGCATTCGGTCGGTGGTCCGTCCCAGGCGAGTATGCGCTTGTCGAAACGCTGCACTTTGTCGATGACCGGCAGCTTTATCTTCAATCCGGGCGCGGTAACGGTGCGAACGATTTTGCCGAAACGCGTGATGATAACGGTCTCGTATTGATGGACCACAAAGAGCAACGTTCCCCATTTCAGTGCGGTTAAAATGAAAATGACGCCCAAGATGGACATTAGCCGACTCTGCAAAAATCGTACGATCGCCGAAAGAGCCGCGGGTCGTGGAGTTACATCGATCACATTCATTGCGTCTTGCCCTGATCTGTCGGCAACAGCGGTAATGTCTGGAGGATGCTCTTCAAGCTGTCATCGATGATGATCTTCTTTTGTAACCTCGGCAGAATCGCTTGCATCGCTTCGAGATAAAGACGGCGACGCGTGACCTCCGGCGCTTTCCGGTATTCAGCGAGTAACAGCGAAAATTTTTGCGCTTCGCCCGTGGCCTCGTTCACGCGGTGGAAGGCATACGCTTCGGCTTGCTTCTCGCGCTCCTTCGCCTGACCACGCGCGTTTGGCACGGCATCATTATAAACAGCCCAGGCCTGGTTAATCGCGGTTTGCTTTTCCTGTTGCGCCTGATTGACCTCGTTGAACGCGGCCTGCACGACCGGCGGCGGACGTACGGTCGCCAGTTGCACTTGTTGAATTTGAATTCCCAAGCCGTACTGCGAACAGAGGTCGGCCAGGCGCTTCAAAGTTGACGTTTCAATATCGTGCCGTCCGATCGTAAGCACTTCGTCCACGGTACGGTCGCCGATCACCTCGCGCATCACGCTTTCGGAAAGATCACGCAACGTTTTCTCAGGCTCGCGTGCGCCGAAGAGATACAATTTTGGATCGGTGATGCGGTACTGGACGACCCATGGCACGAGGGCGGTGTTGAGATCGCCCGTGATCATTGTCTCGGTTTCTTGCGGTTCCATATCGCCCTGATAGATGTTGGTCGCGTTGGGCGATGTGAAACCGAACTCGAGTTTCAACAAACGTTGCGTCGGCACAGTTCTAATTTCATCAATGTACGGAATTAAGTGGCGGCGATTCCTACACAGGCAATCAAGCCCAAGAGTAAACGCACCGGATTGATTGGAACGTTCTCGGCGATCATCGGCCTAGACATAATCGAACCCTTATTGACTCAAATCTGACCGGGAGAGCAAGCTTTCAATCGGAGTCGAATGAAATACTGTAAATGATCAAACGATTCCTTGCCGTTAGTGCAGCAGCGGCAATCGTTGCAGTGGCAGGTGTGTTCGCGATTGGATGGCCGCTCGCCACGCCGGTTCAGACGCATGTCGGAAAACCGCCAGAGGATTTAGGAGCCAGGCCGGTCGAATTCAAAAGCGATTCAGGGGCGATTGTCCACGGCTGGTGGTGTCCAACCACAACCAGCCGGGGCGCAGTTCTGCTTTTGCCAGGCATCCGTGCCAATCGGTTGAGCATGGTTCACCGAGCACGCTTTCTCCGGCGCGCTGGTTATTCGGTTTTGCTGATTGATTTCCAGGCGACAGGCGAAACGAAAGGTGATCACATCACGTTTGGGTGGAAGGAAAGCCGCGACGTCAACGCCGCTGTGGATTTCATTCACGCTGTTGATCCACAAGATCACATTGCAATCATCGGGAGTTCGTTAGGCGGCGTAGCTGCACTGCTTGCAACTCCGCCGCTTAAAGTCGATGCGCTGGTTCTCGAGGCGGTCTATCCGACCATCGAGATCGCCACGCGCAACCGGATGCAAAATTACCTCGGAGCGTTTGGCGGAATGCTGACGCCTCTTCTTTTGGGCCAGTTGCAGCTGCGACTTGGAGTTTCAGCAGCGCAATTGCGGCCCGTCGATCATATTACCTATGTTGAGTGCCCGGTGCTCATCATGAGCGGCGAAAAAGACAGGAACACCAGACCCGGTGACACGCGAATGCTGCTTGAGCGCGCTCGATGTCCCAAACAACTCTGGTTTGTTCCGAACGCCGGGCACGTCGATCTTGATCGCGCAGCGAGAGGAGAATATGAAACTCGAGTCTTGGCATTTCTGGCGCAGATGGCAAAATCTCAATGAAATGAACAAAATATTCTTATCTGGAATCGTAGGACTGATTACATTGCCATTGGTGCAAGCAGTCGAAACGCAAAAGCAACCCACCGTCGGAACTCCAGCGCCGGATTTCAGTTTGACGACCGGCGATGGCAGCCAGGTCAGCCTGAAAGATTATCGCGGGAAATGGGTCGTGCTCTATTTTTACCCGAAAGATTTCACGAGCGGTTGCACGATGGAAGCGAGGAATTTTCAGCGCGATCTCACAAAGTATGAACAAGCCGGCGCGGTGGTTCTGGGAGTAAGTGTCGATACCGCACAATCGCACAAGGAGTTTTGCACCAAGGAAGGACTCAATTTCAAATTGCTGGCCGATCCCGATGCGAAGGTCTCGACCGAGTACGGATCAGTTATGGATTACAAGGGCGCCAAGCTGGCCGCACGCAACACCTTTCTCATTAATCCGAAAGGCGAGATCGCCAAAGTTTACACCGGCGTGAAACCGGCCGACCACAGCGACCAGGTTCTAAAGGATTTAGCGGAGTTGAAGAAGAGTTAATCAAACTGGAGGTCACAATGGGAGCTCAAAGAAAATCGATTGATTGCCGGGACTATCCGAGCGAGAAAAATTGCTCGGTGAAAATTTCCGGCACCGAAGAAGAAGTGCTTGATACGGCGGTTCAACATGCGGTTTCAGCCCACGGTCACAAAAATTCGCCCGAGTTGCGCGATCAGATCAAGTCGATGCTTAAAGACGAGGGCGATTAGGGACTGACGGCTGTAGCGGCGGGCGTGTCGCCCGCATTTGTTTGGGTTCGCAGCCGACACGGCTGCATCCACAGAGATGGAAGGTCGTGCGAAAAGATCGCGTAATTCTTGTCGTCGCGACAGTATATCTGGCTGTGATTCTCTTCGGTCACCTGCCCGATCATCTCATTCTCTTTCCGACGAAGGCTCCGATCGATGCGGGCGGGGCCGTCCGAAAAACGGTGCCGTTCCAGAATGGCGAATTGGAATTATGGACGGCAGAATCACATCGAGCGAAACAAAATGGCCGAGCGGATATTTACATTTTGCGGTTCTACGGCAATGCGGATCGCGCGGAGCGCTGGGTCGCGGCCGAAGCCGACGAATGGAACGATCGGGCTGTCGAAATCTGGGGAATGAATTATCCGGGATTTGGTGGGAGCACAGGACCAGCTCGGCTATCCCGGATTGGACCGGCAGCGCTCACGGCATTTGATGAACTGAAACGGCATGCCGCGGAACGGTCAACTTTACTCTTCGGCGCAAGCCTTGGCAGTGCGGCCGTGCTTCATGTCGCCGCGCATCGGCCGGTTGCCGGGTTAATACTTCATAATCCCCCGCCTCTACGCCAAATGATCTTGCGTCAGTTTGGTTGGTGGAATCTCTGGTTGCTGGCGGGTCCCGTTGCGTTGCAGATTCCACGAGACCTCGACAGCATCTCAAATGCGAAGGCGATTCATGCGCCCGCGATCTTTTTGCTTGCGGACAGAGATGAAGTGGTTGCACCCCGCTTTCACCGGCTCGTGGTTGACGCTTACGCTGGCGAAAAACACGTGATTTCACTGCCTGGCGCTTATCACAACGATCCGATCGAAGGCGTAGCGTTGGCAGATTTGAATCGTGCGCTCGACTGGTTGCTGCTTAAAAAGGACAATTGATCAACGCGGCACTCGGTCAAGTTCTTCGATCACTTTCTGCATGCCGCTGACCACTAGCGCAAACCGATCGTAATCGAGCTTGTCGGGTGTGTCGCTAGCTGAATGATAGTACGGATAACGAAACGGCGCGGTGTCGGTGATCATGATGCCAGGGTAACCGTTGCGCCAGAACGACCATTGATCAGACCAACTGACCCCGGGAATAAATGCGGGAAGCGCCGCGCCTTCGGATGGAATCTTTGCATGCTTGCGAAAAAGCGCGACAGAGCGACGGAGCAACGCGCGTGAACCAACGTTGCCGACGAATCCGATGAAGTTGCCGACCTTCGGATAAAAGAGACCTAAGCCAGGCGATGGATAATTCTGTGAATGCGGCGCATCGGAGAAATAGCCGATCGTTTCGAGGCTGATCATCGCGGAGATTTTATCGCCGCGCTCCTTGCATCTGCCCGCGTAAACAAAGCTTCCCATTTCATTCGACAAAAAATAAGGAGGCTCCTCGTTGACGAATGCGACGAAGCGCAACGTGTGTTCTGTTTTTCTTCCGGCGAAGCGCCGCGCCAGCGTGAGCATCGCAGCCACGCCGCTACCGTTGTCGTTTGCGCCCGGCGAGCCAAGGACCGAATCGTAATGCGCGCCGACGAGCAAGATCCGCGGAGAGGCACCGCGAATTTCCGCTTCGATGTTGTGGCAGGCTTGCCCGTGCATTTCGTAACTGTCCCGTCGCGGCTGAAGGCCGGCGCGTGAAAAAGAATTCTCGATGAAATCGGCAGCGGCGTTGAGCTGCGTGTAATGCCACATGTTGCGTTCGCCGATTTCGCCAGCAAGCTTTAGCACATCGGCCCGCAGCTCTTCGCGTAACGCAACTTCATCTGGCGACAGCGGCGCTGCCTTCGAAACATTTTTGCCGGGCATTCTCACTCCAAACCACCAAACTAACGCCAAAACCACGGCGACCGCGATGGTAATGCGCAGGACGCTGAACAGAACGCGTTTAAGCACGTCGGCGCTAAGCTACGGCGGGATTTCATAACAGGAAACATGTCCGCGTAACCTCTGGGTAGCGCACGCGTCTCGCGTGTTGGCGATGGCGTCCTCGCCGTCGCGAACTTTCTTAAAGGCCATCCAGGGACGCTATTCTGCGCTGCCAGAAAAGATTGTTGCGGCGGGACACCGCAACCAACACGCGAGACGCGCGCCGCTACCCAATCGGCAACGCGCAGAGTTCACCCGATCTTTTTTCGAAATCGCAAAGCGCAAAAAGCAAAAAGCAAGATCGACATCAAAATAAGAATGGCGAGTTGCGGCCAATATTCGAAGAGGTTTGCTCCGCGTAAAATGATGGCGCGCATAAGCGCGATAAAATAGGTCGTGGGGAAGAGCGCGCCAAGCGCATAAAAAATCCACGGCATGGTTTCACGCGGAAAAATGAATCCAGAGAAGAAGACGCTCGGCAACAGGAACACCATCGACATTTGCAGCGCCTGCATTTGGTTTTCCGCCCTGGTTCCGACGAGCAGACCAAGGCTGAGCAGCGCAAAAACATAGACTAGCGTTGAAAACATCATCGCTACGACATTGCCCTCGATAGGGACAAAAAACACAAACCGCATAATGGTGAACAAAACTACCGCCATGGCCATTCCGATACACAAATACGGAACGAGCTTGCCAAGCATGAGACCCGCGCGGCTCAAAGGACTCACGAGCAATTGCTCGAGCGTCCCCCGTTCCCGTTCGCGAACCAGCGCCATGGCGGCAGCGACTGTCGTCCCGATTTGCAAGACGACGCCGATCACGCCCGGCACAAAAAAGTTCGGGGCGCGCATTGCCGGGTTATAAAGCATCTGGGGGCGAATATCGATCGGCACACCTTGCCG
>QHOM01000074.1 GCA_003218785.1 Verrucomicrobiota bacterium | reverse complement strand
GCATGGTGGACTCGGAGAATTTTAGTTTCAGCGGATTAAAAACAGCGGTGCGATATCTCTTGCCGAAATTGCACGGAGACTTTCTCGCAGATCTCTGCGCCTCATTTCAACAGGCTGTTGTTGAAGTTCTGGTGCGCAAAACGATTGCGGCAGCGCAGAAATACGATGGCGATCTTGTGACGATGAGCGGAGGAGTGAGCTGCAACGCTGAACTGCGGCGACAATTGGATGACGCATGTGCAGGCGAAGGATTTGAATTCAAAAATGCAGAGCCGTGGCTGTGCACCGATAATGCGGCGATGATCGCATTTGTTGCGTTGTTGCGATTGCAAGCCGGATTCGAATCGAAGCTGACAGAAGAGATCGATCCGAATCTTGCGTTGGTGCAACTCAATCGTTAAAAACAGATCTCGTCTTGCCAAGCGATGAAGCGCATAATCAGAGTGGGTCTTTACGTCGTCCTAGCGGCTGTGATTCTCTCTGAGATACGAATCGTTTGGGTCGCACTTACCGATAGAGCCCGGTTTAACAGCGTGTTTCGTGGCGCCGTCGGAGCTATATATTACGTCACGGTGGTAACGTCGGCTTGTGCGGGGGCCAAGGCCGTCGCCGTATGGCTCAGGCAAAATTGGGCCATTTGGGGCCAACGTAATTATTGGCGTGTGGTCGATCATTCTTGTCGAGATTGCCGGCGGTCCCCGCGCTTCTCAGATCGTTATTTTTTGCGCTACTGCCGCCGTTTTGATTTTTTCTCTGCTTTTGCCGGAGCGCTTCCGCGGGAAGGGAACCGTGCGGACCTCCTGAGGCGGGCATCGCTGCGACGGCTGCGAAATCAGTATTCGCGTTCGAGGAGGTAATTCGCTAGCGCATGCAGCGGTTCGGCATCGCCGCCGCGAAACACCGACAAGGCATCGTGTGCCTGGCGTGTGAGCCGCCTCGCTTCGGCCTGTGATTTCTCCAGGCCAATTACTGCGGGATAGGTCGCTTTCCTCGCCGCGATATCTTTGCCGGCGCTTTTTCCCAATATCTCGGAGGTCTGCGTTACATCGAGGATGTCGTCGACGACCTGAAAAGCCAGCCCGAGCGCGCGCCCAAACTGAGTAATGGCTCGGAGTTTTTTGGCGTCTGCGTTGGCGCTCATGGCGCCGAGCCGCACCGAACTTTTCAATATCGCCGCCGTTTTGTTTTCGTGGATAAAGCGCAACTGGTCACGTTTGACATCCCTGCCTTCGGCTTCGAGATCGGCCACCTGGCCGGCGATCAATCTCTGACTTCCGGCCGCAACTGCGATCTCGCGCAATAAGGTTGACATGTCGTAGCGACGCGCCGGCTTCGCCATCGAAACAATTTCAAAGGCGATCGTTAACAGCGCGTCTCCGGCGAGCACGGCGATGCCGTCGCCAAAGACTTTGTGGCAAGTAGGTCGCCCGCGCCGGTAATCATCGTTATCCATGCTCGGGAGATCATCGTGCACGAGCGAATAAGTGTGGATGCATTCGAGCGCGCAGGCGAGGGGAAGCGCATTGCTGATCTTGCCCCGGCAAGCTTCAGCGGCCGCTAGGCAAAGAATCGGTCGCAATCGTTTGCCTCCGGCGAAGAGGCTGTAGCGCATCGCCTTGTGGAGCGTCGGCGGTTTGACTTTCGTCCTCGGCAAATAGCGGTCGAGCGCACGGTCAATCTGCTTTTGGCGGGACCTGAGATACGCTTTCAGATTCATTCCGATACTGGATGTCGATTGTAGCGACGCTCTATGAGCCTCGCATTATTTTTCGACATAAAAGTTCTTAATCTTTCTCCGGTTCGCGGTTAACCGCTTAAACAATATGCCCGACACAGGCGTAAACGCGGATTCGGAACGGGCGCAAAAGCTTCTGCGGTGGTTCGAAGTTCCGCTTCGGCAATTCGCGACAGGCATCCCCGGCGATTCGGGAACGGGCCAGAGACGTGGTTTAGCATAAGAGCGAATTCATCGAGCGCGCTGTAACCCATGAGGGTGTAACGCATGAACCGGCTCTTCCTGCTTAGTGTTATAACCTTTTTAACGATTTAGCGTGGACCAAACGCATTAAATATTTTCGGCCGTTTCGGTCGTGGCGACCGGTTTCACGCGCATGGCCAGGAATGCGCCGAGAAGCAGAATGGCTGCGCTCCAAAGCTGAGCATGAGTGAGACGTTCACCATAAATCCAGGCGGATAGTGCCAGCGCGCCGGCCGGGCAGAGAAGTTGAAGCGTTTGGGCGAGTGCCACGCCGATCTCCCGGATCGCTACGTAGTACAAGACATGCGCCAGCGTAATGCAACTCACGGCGGAGATGATCAGAATCAGGTTGACTTGCGCTCCGACGTGAAGCGGAATGCCAATTTCCCCGAACGCGAGGGTGAGCGGCAGCAACAGGGCTGAAGTGATCAAACTGATCAACCCGAAACTGCGAATCGATCCGAGCTGTGCGGAAGGGCGTTTCACGAGGATGCCGTAAAGCGCCCAACAAAACGTAGCGGTGAACGCGATAAATAGTCCGGGCAGCGCAATGTGACCTGACTGCCATCCCGGTTGAAACCAGACCACGCCAAAAGCGCCGATTAATCCAAGGACTGTGCCGGCCTGAAACTGCCATTGACGAATCACGTGGCGCTCTTCGGGAAAAAACGCGAGCGCGAGCAGCGCAGTGAAAATCACCGAGGCGCGCGTAAAGATCGTGTACACACCCGGGCCCATGTAAAAAAGGGCGATTACCTGGGTAATTTGGTGGACCACGTTAGGCAGACAGGGAGCGAAACATATCATCACCGCGCGCCAATTGAGCCACGGGGCACTACGTTGGCTCCGGTAGATCAGCAGCGGCGCAATGGCAAGACAAGCAACAAGATATCGATAGAAATTCTGTGTCCACGGATCGTAATAACGGTTCAGGTAGTACTGAAACAGCGACGGCGTCGACCAGATAACGATCGTGGCAAAGACCGCAGCATAGCCTTCCGAGAGGTTTGTACGACCCGGTAGATCGACAATCTCTCGTGTGGAATCCGGTCGCTTCATCGCTTTGCTTCTTTTCGTGCGTTAATTTGCTCGCTTACAAGCAATAAATCGCTCAAAAAGTAAGCTCGGAGGAGAAATGAATATCTTGAACAGGCAAACAATCACCATTGCGACAGTGTCACTTTTTTGGTTCGCGGCCTTGGGAGTAGGATTCTCGAAACCACCACCGGGCGCCGCAGGCGCCATGCAGCATGGAATCGAGTTGGCCCAGCAGAAGCAGTACGACGCCGCCATTGCCGAATTTACGAAGGCGATCAAAGAGAATCCGAAAGATCCGCGGGGTTACACGAATCGGGGCACGGCCTATCGCGCCAGTGGCCGCCTGCCCGATGCGGTCGCTGATTTCTCAAAGGCGATTGAGGTCGCGCCCAAGGATGAAGTCGCGTATCGCGAGCGCGGCAATACACAGGTAATGCAAAGCCAGTTTGATGCAGCGTTGCCGGATCTCGACAAGGCGATTGAGCTCAAGCCTGACGATGCCTACGCCTATAAATTTCGCGGTTTTGCCGAGATTGGACTTAACCAGTGGGACAAGGCGGCCGCGGATTTCACAACCGCGATCGAGAAGCAACCGGATGATCCTCAAAATTACGATCGCCGCGCTTGGGCGAACCGAAATCTAAAAAACTACGACGCGGCCGTCGCGGATTACACGGTGTTGATCGACAAAAACCCGGCCGATGCCGAGCACCTGGTGAAACGAGGCGCGACGTACACTTCCCTGCAGCAGTATGAGAAGGCGATCGCCGATTACCAAGTCGCCCTAAAGCTAAAGCCCGACGACTACGACACCGTGCAGCGCTTGCAGTATGTACAGGCGATGCTTGCGGCGAAGAATGCACCGCCTCCTACAGCGACGCCCACACCGACTCCCACCAAGGCCGGGTTAATTACACCGCTCAATATCGGGATCGCGATCGCAGTGTTGATTGTCATCGCGGTGATCGTGCGCCTGGTGACGCGGGGCAAGGAGGAGCCCACAAGCGGAAGAATTCGGTAATACAGCGACGACGCTCCGTTGCCGTGTTTTCAACCCGAAGAAGTCCCTCGACAGAGCGAGGCTGTTACACAAGAAATTTCTTTGACACACAAACCCGCGCGGTTAGCTTGGGGACGCTTTTTGCTGGAACGAAACGGTCCCTTGGTCGTTCAAATTGCAAATTTGACACGGCTGTGGGACTTTTGACTCTCTGGCGGAAGGTGAAATCGGGTCGTTGCTTGGCTACGCCGCAGACAACGCGACGTGGAGTGAGATAACGAAGAACCGCCCATGTAGCTCAGTTGGTAGAGCACGTCCTTGGTAAGGACGAGGTCACCGGTTCAATCCCGGTCATGGGCTCCAGAACGGGCCCGGGACCGGTAGCGGATAATTGAGAGAAAAGCAGACAGTTTAATTAAACTGACGGCGGCGATTACGATGGTGCTGGCGAAGAAGGGCATGGCCGAAGTGCGGGCCTACGAATCAATCGACAACGCGCCAGAAGAAAAAGAGCGCGGCATCACCATCAACACTGCGCACGTGGAGTATTCGAGCGACAAACGCCACTATGCCCACGTCGATTGCCCCGGTCACGCCGACTACGTCAAGAACATGAGCACCGGTGCAGCACAAATGGATGGCGCGATCCTGGTTGTCTCCGCCGCGGATGGACCGATGCCACAGACCCGCGAACACATCCTCCTTGCGCGACAAGTGGGTGTGCCCTCGATTGTCGTTTTCCTGAATAAGGTCGACATGGTTGATGACCCCGAGCTTCTCGATCTGGTCGAGATGGAAGTGCGCGATCTCCTCACACAGTATGAATTTCCCGGAGACAAAATCCCGATTGTTAAGGGTAGTGCGCTGAAAGCGCTCAATGGCGATGCGGAGGCGCAAAAGCAGGTAATCGCCCTCGTGGAGGCGATCGACGATTACATTCCGGTTCCCGAGCGGCCGGTTGATCAGCCATTCCTGATGCCGATCGAAGACGTGTTTAACATTGAAGGCCGCGGCACCGTCGCCACCGGCCGTGTTGAGCGCGGGGTTCTCAAGAAAATGGGAGAAGTCGAACTGGTCGGAATTCGTCCTACGGCCAAGACGGTTGCGACTGATATCGAAATGTTTCGCAAACTTCTCGATGAAGCGCGCGCGGGTGATAACGTGGGCGTTTTGCTGCGTGGATTGAAGAAGGAGGATGTCGAACGCGGCCAGGTTATCGCCAAGCCGGGATCGATTACGCCGCACAAGAAGTTTAAGGCGGAAGTTTACGTGTTGAGCAAGGAGGAAGGGGGACGTCACACGCCGTTCTTCTCGAATTATCGGCCACAGTTTTATTTCCGCACCACGGACGTTACTGGCACGGTCAAACTGCCCGAAGGCGTGGAAATGGTCATGCCCGGCGACAACATCTCGATTGAAGTGGAGTTGATCACGCCGATCGCGATGGAGAAGACGATTCGCTTTGCTATCCGCGAAGGCGGAAAAACCGTCGGCGCGGGTCGCGTCAGCGAGATTCTGGATTAAACTAGGGACGCATCGCATTACGCCAGTAGCTCAATTGGTAGAGTAGCGGTCTCCAAAACCGTCGGTTGGGGGTTCGAGTCCCTCCTGGCGTGTTGGCCGAAAGCGCGTTAAAGCGTTAAAATGGTTAAAGCGTTAAAACGTAAGATCGGGACTCCGGTTGCGTTGTCCGCTTCAACACTTCAACGAATCACGATTTGGATTTGAGATGATTGCGAAGGTAAAAAATTTTCTCGGCGAAGTGAAGGTCGAGCTGCAAAAAGCTTCCTGGCCGTGGGACCCGAAAGAAAAGGGATTTCGTCGTTACAAGGAGCTCACGGACTCGACACTCGTGGTTGTCATCGCAATGTTATTGCTCGGCGGTTACGTCGCACTCTTCGATTTCGTCCTCGTGAACTTCGTCCATTTTTTCACCCGATTGCACTGATTTATGGCGCAAACACTCGCAGGCAAAGATCAATGGTACGTCGTGCACGTTCTTTCCGGACAGGAAAATAAGGTGCGCGAGAACATCCTCAAGCGTATCAAAACCGAGGAGATGGGCGACTTGATTTACGAGGTGCTCGTTCCGACCGAACGCGTCTCGGAAATCAAGAAGGGCAAGAAAAGCGAGACGACACGGAAATTCTTCCCAGGCTACCTGATCGTCAACATGCATTTGCTCGACGAAAACAATCAGCTCGTCGGACGCACCTGGTATTTCATTCGCGATACCCCCGGCGTGATCGGTTTTGCCGGAACCAAAGACAAGCCGATCCCGATGCGACAATCCGAAGTCGACAGCATGCTTGCGCAAATGAAAGAGCGCGAAGAAAAGGTGAAACCGAAGGTCAGCTTTGAAGTAGGCGAATCGGTGAAAGTTGCCGACGGCCCGTTCCAGAACCAAACTGGCATCGTCGAAGAAATCGATCCCGATCGTGGTAAACTGCGCGTTTCCGTCACAATTTTCGGTCGTGCCACGCCCGTAGAACTCGAATACTGGCAGGTCGAACGTGGTTAAGATTTTTCTGACAGAATAAACAAATGATCAAAATGTTTTCCGGGATGTTGCTTCTAACCTATTTTGTAAATTCTGTTCATTCTGTCTAAATCCCATGGCTAAAGAAATCGTAGCTCACATCAAATTGCAGATTCCCGCCGGTCAGGCGAACCCCGCGCCGCCCGTAGGTACCGCGCTCGGCCCGCGTGGAGTCAACATCATGGCGTTCTGCAAAGAATTTAACGCCGCGACCCAGAAGCAAGCCGGCGACATTCTTCCAGTCGTCATCACTGTCTTCAAAGACAAGTCGTTCACCTTCATCACCAAGAGTCCGCCGGCAGCCGTTCTCCTGAAGAAAGCCGCCATCATCGCAGCCGGTTCAAAAGAGCCGAACAAAACCAAAGTCGGCAAAGTCACGCGCAAACAGGTCATGGACATCGTGAACACCAAGCGCAAAGACCTGAACGCGCGCAATGACGAAGCCGGCTTCCGCATCATCGCCGGCACCGCCCGCCAAATGGGCCTCGAAATCGTCGATTAAGATCGACAATCATCTGTAGCGGCGGTCTATGACCGCCGAAATGAATTGAACCGCGGATTACACGGATTGAACAGATCGGTTAGCACCCGCGTCTCGCTTGCTGACTTCGGCGCCTCACTGAAAGAATCTTGTCCCGGTTTTCCTCTGCGGCTTCTTGGCTTGCTTTTGCCTTGTCAGCGAAAGAGGCCTTGGCGTAAAACGTAGGGAATGAAAACCACGCTGACCGCGGCCTGCATTGTCTTATGCTTGTGCTGAGGAACCGCGTCGGCCAAGCATCATCCTGCACCGCAGCAGCAATCGCCGCCTCCTCCTGCGAATCAGCCCATCACTCCGAACGCACTTCCGTCGAGCGTGCTCCAGCCGTTCTTGGATCGACGGCTCAACATAATTCTAGCGCCACTTGACGCGCCTGGACTCAAGCATCCCGAAGCCGTGGCCGATCTTCGCTCGTCTATCGTCGATGCCATGAAGAAAGCTCCTGTCGCTAAGCAGCCTCCTTTTCAAGCCGCGCTCGCTGTTTGCAACGTGTTATCGCAAGCCGTTGATGAGCGCCAGCGAGCGGTCGCAAACCTGCAGGGATCTCAACGCTTCTCCGGATGGCCGGGTCTAAAACACCAAGCAGCTCGCGAGGCCGCACAAAACAACGCCTTCTTTGCAAACGCGCAGATTACGGAGTGGAAACAGCGAGCGGCACAGCTGCGTCAGCAGATCGAGCAATTGTACACTCGCGAGCGCGAGATTGAAGGTCACGTAACTGCAGCAGCCGCCGACGCGGCCGCAACAGCCAATACGATCACTTTGGACAAACCTGTTGCGGTGAAGGTGAAGTACGGGATGGCTACGATTCCTCCGGGGACAACTTTGACTGTCATTAGTCGCGATGCGAATGGCATCCTTGTTGACTATGCAGACGAAAAGGTGACGCTGCCGCCCTGATTCCGACTACTTGGTCATCTGCGGCACTTCGTCATTTAGATTCAGATACTCCCAGCGTTGCAACGCGATCGGGACGTTGCCGTTTTTCCAGACGAAATCGTGGAAGGCGCGGAGATTGAATTTGTCGCCCTGCTGCAAACGCGCGTCGGCGAGAAATTTTACAATTTGCAGTTTGCCGATTTGATACGAGATCGCCCCGCCCGGGCTGGTCGCAAACGCGATCGCTTCCTGGCGGGCGGTTTCTGGATCCATGGGAACTTTTTCCTCTAGATATTTCGCGGCCTGCTCGAGCGTGAACTCGCCGAGCGCAAGTTTCACGTCGACTTCCACGCGCAGCGCGCGCAGCCGCATAAAATTGTAAATGATCTCGCGCGTGTGCGGACTGTCATCGAACAAGCCAGCCTGCAACATCATTTCTTCCGCGTAGAACCCAATACCCTCGTTCGCAGTTGAAGCGTAGTAATGACGGCGAATTGGATCTTCGTGCTTCCAGGAAAGACAGAGCTGAAAATAATGGCCCGGAATTCCTTCGTGGACGGTGATTGGGCGCGGATCTTCGGCAGTCGCACGCCAGAAGTAACCGAGTTTTCCTGAAGGCTCGGTCACATAGCGAATGCAATTGTCCTTCAATCGCGATGGCGAAGTGAAGTCATCAATTTCACCGAAGCCTTGCAGCGCGCGAAAATATTCCGGCATCGGTCGCAGGGTGTAATGCTGGAGCCAATTCGGCACCGTTAGGATGCCGCGCTTGTCGAGGAACTCGCGGATCGACAATTCCTTTGCCGCTGTGTCTTTGATCCAAGCTGGGATGTCTTTCACCAAAGACAGCGGCGGCACGTCCTTATTCCGCTGCTTTTCAAACGTTTCGAAAGCTACTGCGCGGTTCCACTCCTGACGGCCCATGGCCAGGAGCTCTTCGGGTGAGTAGGGCAGCAGCGCGACGTTTTTCAGGAAAAAGACGTAAGCATCGCGACCAAGCGCGGTCTCTTGCGGAAGCGACGGCAATTTTTCCTGAAGCAACTTTCGAAATTTTTCCAGCGCATCTGCTGCGCGATCAGTCACACCATTCAATTCTTCTTGTTCTAGGGTTGTCGATCTTAACAATGCCGCCCCCATTTTGCGCAAACGGGGACGAATATTCTCCAGCGCTTGAATCGCCACCGATGCAAATGGCGCTGCCGGCTTATCCAGATTCGCGGCGCCTTGCTGCAAGATCGAAGGAATATTTTCGATGCGGGTCAGAATCTCGTGGGATTGCGTCGCGTCGTAAGGCCCCGAAACCGTGAGTGCTTCGACCACTGGCGTGAGCGTTTGGTCGATGTAGAAATTGGGATCGCGTTTCCAGCGCGGATTTATTTCCAGTTCCCATCGCACCCGCGCCAGAGCTGAACCGATCAGCTGATAATCAACCTGCTCCGCAATCGGCCACCCATTGGTGTCGATCTTTTTCCAGCCCGCTTCAAATTGTTCGAGGGCCTTTCGTTGCTTGTCGATCTCAACTGGCGACCAATCGCGCGTCCCGCCTGGACGCTCGATTCGGTTCACGTCATCGCCAGTAAATGGCGCGAATTTCGCGCGCCAGCTCCAGAAATCATCGCTGAGTTTCTGCAACACATCCGAGGTCTGCGGCTGGCTTTGCGCGAAGACGCTAGGCAGCGCCGCGAACAAGACGCTAAGGCCAATCACTCTGCATGCGTTCATAGGGCGAGCGCCGCAATTAAGATCGACAATCCCGAAATAATCGGGGCTCGCGAAAAATTTCGGAGTTTCATTTCGCTCGATTCAAGCGAAGAGGATCGGGATAGACAAGAAAGTTGAATTGCGGGCAGCGTCCAACGTTCCTTGATCCATGGTTTGCAGGAAAGCGAGTTTGCGGGACGATAGGCCATGCCCCGCGGGCTTTCGAAGAACAAACAATCTCATAAGGAACAGACTTGGGAGAGGGCGACGGGATCGGTGCCGAAGTCAAAATTGGACCGGGAGATGAATGCTGGAACAATTCCTTCGTCCCGTGCAGAGTTCCTCTGCGCCAGTATGGTGTTTCTTGCGGCGCTTCTGCTTTATAGCTGGACGCTCGCTCCGACGGTTACTTTGGTCGATAGCGGGGAGCTGATTGTGGTCGCTCACGGCTTGGGAGTGGCGCACCCACCCGGCTTTCCTCTTTGGGTTCTTCTTGCCCATCTCGCATCGCTCGTGCCCGTAGGAAACGTTGCGATGCGCGTCAATTTTTCTTCCGCCCTTTTTGCCGCGCTCGCTTCCGCGATGCTCACGTTTGTTGTGGCAGAGTTAATGATTACTGCTTCATGTCTCGCCGCGTCGAAGCGAAGAAAGAAGAGCGCGCAGCAGAGTAAAAAGGCTCATGATTCAGGGGTCGGCCACCTTTTGGTGTTTGCGCCTGCGCTGGGCGCCGGCTTGCTCATGGCGTTCTCCCGCACGCTCTGGTTTTATGCGACGATCACCGAAGTTTATGCTCTCAACACGCTGCTCATCCTCGTTATCTTCTTTCTGATGCTTCGGTGGCGGCGGCGCATCATTGCAGACCGGAGAGATATCGGTGCGGCGATGGATGCCGGTCACGCCACGTCGGCAATCACCGGTCACGACACTTTTCTTTATGCCGCTGCCCTCGTCTTTGGGCTCGCGCTCGGAGTTCATCACGTTACTGTGGCACTGGTACTTCCGGCGCTGGGCGTCATCGTTTATAGAACGGAGGGCCTGAGGTTTTTCACGAGCCGCCGGCTGATGTATGCTGCCCTAATTTCGACTGGCGCTCTAGTCGCTGTTTATACCTACCTGCCGCTTGCGGCGTTGCGCGCGCCTGTCATCAACTGGGGCAATCCGCGTTCGCTGCAAGAGATATGGTGGCACGTCACTGGCCGGCAGTATCGGGTGTTCCTCTCCTTTACGCCGAAGATAATGGGGGAGCAGTTTGTTGAATTCTGCAGAATGGCCCTCCGTGAATTCGGCCTGTCCTGGTTGCCCTTGCCGCAAGCCCTGGCCTTCGCCGGCCTCGTCAACGCTTTCAAAAAGGACCGCACAACCTTCTGGTTTCTCCTGTTTATCGTCATTGCCAATTTGGCTTACGACCTCAGCTACGAAATTGCGGAGGACAAAGATGCGTACTATCTGCCCGTGTTTATTTCGATCGCGATTGCCGCCGGGTTCGGCCTGCGTTGGTTGATCCAACGCGCTGTCTCCAAGTCCATGCCGCTTGGGAAACGGTATCTGGTGGCTACAATTATTGTTCTTCTCGCGCCCGCGATAGCTTTCATGGGCAATTGGCCTTTCAATAATCGCAGACATTACTTTATCGCGCACGATTACGTCGAAAATCTGTTCAGCGCGATCGAGCCCAATGGCCTCCTACTTACACTCGACTGGCAGGTCGAGTCTCCTATGTTTTATGCGCAGGAGGTAGAACAGCGTCGGCGCGACGTAAAAATTGTGGACATCAATCTCCTGCGTCGCTCGTGGTATTTCGATTATCTGCGGCACGCTTACCCTGGTCTGATTGAGCGTTCTCGGGACAAGATTGACGCGTTTGTTGAGAATCTTAAGGAATGGGAACGTGATCCTGGAGCTTTTACCAGGAACCAGGCGCTCACTCAAAGGATCAGCGCAGCGTTTGAGGAGATGATCCAATCAATTGTGACCAACGAGAGTAAAGTCGCGCCGGTTTACATTACGAGAGACGTGTTGTTCGCTGATACAACCAACGGTGAGCTGACGAGGTGGCTCACTCAAACCTATCAACTTGTCCCGCAAGGACTGGTCTTTAACCTCGCGGGCGATCAAAGTTTTCACGATCCGCGTGACCTGCACATCCAGACCCGCGGTCTGGCTGACGGGACCCTGCGGTTTGAGAAAGACGACGTAGTAAACCTCAAGGTAATACCGGTCTATACGAGCATGCTGATCAATCGGGGGCGCTATCTCGCGTTATTCAACCAGCACGACCGCGCCAGTGCTGCCTTCAGGCAGGCGCTGGTGCTCGATCCGGGTCTCGCCGCGGCGCAACAAGGACTTGCGGAAAGTACGGCTAAGCTGCGGAACCCATAGCGGGTGTGTCGGCGTAGCTTTGGGAACAGGTTCACTCACATTCGGGCATTCCTTTCTTGCAAGCCTGGCGAATTGCGCCTAAACCGGCACGATGAGAATTACGTCTCGCGTTGTTGTAATTTTCTTGTGTCTTGGAGTTAGGGCTTCCGCAGCCGATCAGATGATCGCGCTCAAAGCCGAGCGCATGTTCGATGGGAAATCGAAAACGCTCGTGCAACACGGCGTTATCATCGTCCAAGGCGATAAGATTGTCGATGTTGGCAGCAATCTGGCGGTCCCAGGCGGCGCGAAGGTGATCGATCTTGGCGATGCGACGCTTTCCCCGGGCTTTATCGACGCGCACACCCATCTCACGCTGGATTACTCGGGCGATTACAATCTGCGCCGGCTGCACGAGCTAGATCTCAATGTCTCCGAGCAAGCAATCCGCGCGACAACCTTCGCTCGCGCGACAATCGAAGCCGGTTTTACCACCGTGCGGGACTTGGGCAGTCGGTTTGTCGGCAGCCGCGAGTTTGTCGATGTGGCGCTGCGCAATTCGATTAACAAAGGGCTAGTCGTCGGTCCGCGCATGCTCGTGGCGACTAAAGGAATCGGCGCAACCGGCGGACACTTCGATCCGACCAGTGGATTTCGCGATTTTCTTTTTGGACGCGAGCCCGATTACATTGATGGAATCGCGGATGGACCTGAGGAAATCCGAAAGGCTGTGCGCTTTGAAGTAAAGAACGGCGCGGATGTGATCAAGGCTGCCGTCTCTGGCGGCGTTCTCTCGTTGGCCGACGAAGTAGATACTCCTCAGCTAACTCCATCCGAAATGGCGGCTCTAGTAGACGAGTCGCATCGGTTGCGCAAAAAAGTGGCTGTGCATTGTCATGGTGATCAAGCCGCCCGCGAAGCGATCGAGGCCGGTGTTGATTCGATCGAGCACGGGTCCTTTATGAAACCGGAAACGCTCACTCGGATGAAAAACAAAGGCACGTTCCTCACGCCGACACTTATGGCGACCGAATGGATTATGAGCAAGCTCGACAATTATCCGCCAGCGTTGCAAGCCAAAGCCAAAGCGGCCGGCGCAGCCCGATCGGACATGTTTCGCAGCGCGGTAAAGATGGGGGTGAAGATTTCATTTGGGACTGACGCGGCTGTTTTTCCGCACGGCCAAAACGCGAAAGAGTTTAAGTTAATGGTCGATCTCGGGATGGCGCCGATCGATGCGTTGAAATCTGCCACGGCAAATGATGCCGAGCTTCTCGGTATTGCGCAGAAAGTGGGCACGCTGGAAAAAGGGAAACTGGCCGATGTCATCGCAATGCCGAGCGATCCGACTTCCGACATCACCGCGACCGAGCGCGTCTCGTTCGTGATGAAAGAGGGCAAAATCGTCAGGAGGGGACCACCGATCGTGCAAGCGGCTGCCGAATCGACGGAAAACCCGCACATCGCGTTTCCGGTCGATTAAGATGCGCGACTGCGGTCTATGGATCGAAGTTGATTTTGACAAGGTAAAGATCGCCGCTAGGTTCCCCGTCCTGCAGTTGGGTTGAGCAGCCTAACCATTACACAGGAGCCTTGTAGCCTCTATTAGACGAGCGGGGCGGTTGAACTGCACAGAACATGCAAAAGAATCGAAGCAAACGTTATCGCGCTGCCGCGCAGCAAGTGAATCGCACTACGGCTTACAATCTCGCCGATGCGGTTATGACGTTGAAGAAGTTTTCGCCGACGAAGTTCGATCAGACCGTGACGGTTTCGTTCCGGCTTGGTGTTGATCCCAAGCAATCCGATCAAATGGTGCGGGGGACCTGCCCGCTTCCGCACGGCAGCGGGAAAAAGGTGCGCGTACTCGTTTTCGCGGAGGGTGAGGCAGCCAAAGCGGCCAGGGAGGCCGGCGCAGAATTTGTCGGGATGAAAGACCTGATTCAGAAATGCCAAGAAGGTTTTCAAGATTTTGATATTGCGATCGCCACGCCGGCAGCAATGGCGGAGGTGCGAAAGCTCGGGAAGGTGCTTGGACCGCGCGGACTCATGCCTAATCCCAGAACCGGGACCGTAACTGACGATACTGCAAAAGCGGTGCAGGAGGTGAAGGCAGGTCGCGTGGAATTCAAGCTCGACAAGAACGGCAATGTCGCGGTGCCGGTTGGAAAATTTTCCTTTGAAGAACAAGCGCTGGTGGAGAATGGAAATGCAGTGATCGAAGCGGTTGTGCGGGCGCGGCCTGCGACGGCGAAAGGGCGTTACCTTGAAGGCGTGACAATTAGTGCGACGATGTCTCCAGGAGTCCGCGTCGATCCAGCGCCGTATTTGAGTGTGTAAGAAATGATCAAAAAAAAACCTCGACGGCCGTCGGAGGCCCAACGTTCAATTTCACAGTAAATGAGAGCAGAAAAAGCCAGCATCGTCTTAGATCTGTCGGAGAAATTGAAACGCTCGCCGTTCGTGCTCGTGACCGATTATCAGCGCATGAAGGTCGCTGATTTCAGCGAATTGCGGAACCGGCTGGTGCCGATAGGCGCGGAAGTGCACGTGGTGAAAAACAATTTCCTTAAGCGGGCCATGGCGGATTCCGGTTTCCCACACGTAGGCGACCAGTTGGTGGGACAAACGGCAGTTGTCACCGGGGAAAAAGATGTAGCGCCAGTCGCCAAAATTTTTAAGACGTTTGCGACCGAATTTAAAATCGCGGCCCTCAAGGTTGGCTTTGTCGACCGCGCCGTTCTTTCGGCCGCGGATTTGGACACATTGGCAGAATTGCCCCCGCGCGAAACGTTGCAGGCGCAATTGCTGGGACTGCTTTTGTCGCCGGCAACCCGTCTGGTTCGGCTGCTGAATGAACCAGGCGCAGCATTCGCGCGTTTGCTGAAGGCAAAGGCAGAAAAGGAGGGTGCGCCAGCGACATAGATTTTGTAGGGCAGGCGCATCGCCTGCCGAATGGCTACAAAAAACATAGTAATAAAATACAAACTGTCCGGGCCGATGGCTATCGGCTTTAATTCTCCGAAGGCTTTCGGAGGCGGCAATCGGAGAAAAAAAATGGCAGATACAGAAAAATTGGTGGAGCAACTCAGTAACTTGTCGGTGCTGGAGATTGCTGGATTGGTCAAGCAACTTGAGGAAAAATGGGGTGTGAGCGCCGCCGCGCCGGTAGCAGTCGCGGCGGGTCCCGCTGCAGCGGGCGCCCCTGGTGGAACCGCAGCTCCAGCGGCTGAGGAAAAAACTTCGTTTGACGTGATCCTCAAAGAAATGGGGGCAAACAAAATTGCTGTGATCAAGGAGGTCCGCGGCGCAGTCCCGGGACTTGGCCTGGCGGAAGCAAAGGCGCTGGTCGAAGGAGCGCCCAAAACAATCAAGGAAGGCGTGACCAAGCAGGAGGCGGACGAGATCAAGAAAAAAATCGAGGCTGCGGGCGCAAAAGTCGAAATCAAATAGTAATTCGATTTTAAGTGGCCGCGCGCCCCGGAAGGAATTACTTGCGCAGCGGCGGATTTGGAGTACGGTCAGATTTGGTTAAAGTCAGGTAGAGTATATTTTTAACCCGGCACTCGAGGGCGGAACACAGAACTGGCAGCAAAACGGTGGGGAATTTGACAGGTCGCTGTTTTGGCGCGATTATTATGCCCCTCGCTCGTCGCTGATCCCGTAAAATCTTGCCCGCGTCGGCCGCGATTTGGTGTGGCCGCTGCGAAGGCTAACTCTTGGTCTAGTTATTATGTCGAAACGCATTTACTTCGGAAGCATCAAAGAAGGCATCGAACCGCCGAATCTGATTGAGGTTCAGCTCAATTCGTATGTCGATTTTCTCCAGAAGGACGTTTGGTTTTCAAAGCGGAAAAATCAGGGTCTCCAGGCTGTTTTCAAGGAGGTCTTCCCGATCGAGAGCTACGATGAAAAGGCGGTGCTTGATTTCAGTCACTATGAAATTGGCGAGCCGAAATTGAGGGCGCTCGAGGCGCAGCGCGAAGGACAAACATACAGCGCGCCATTGCACGTCACGTTCCAGTTGCGGGAGGAAAGAGGCACCAAGCAAGAGAAGGTTTACATGGGCGAAATCCCGCTCATGACGCCGCAAGGCACGTTCGTCATTAATGGCGCTGAGCGTGTGGTGGTGAGCCAGCTGCACCGCTCCCCCGGCATCGCTTTTGAATCGACCGTTCACATGAACGGAAAAGTGCTCTACAGCTTTCGCATCATTCCGGATCGGGGTTCGTGGATTGAGGTGCAATTTGATACGGCTGATCTTCTTTACATTTATCTCGATCGACGCAAGCGTCGCCGCAAGTTTCTCGCCACTACGTTCCTCCGCGCGCTTGGCTACGGATCCGACGAAGAAGTTATCAAACTCTTTTACAACATCGAAAATCTGAAGCTGAGCGAGAGACTCGACGAAGAAAAGCTGGCCACCAAAGTGCTCACTGCCGAGATTCGTGACGGCGAGGTGACGGTAGCGCGCGCGTTCGAGCCGCTGACTCTGGCGACCGTCCGCCAGATCATGGCGCTCAAGATTCACGAGGTGAAAGTGATCGACATTTCGCACGATGACACGGTCGTGAAGGCGCTTAGGAAAGATCCGGCCCATGACCAGGAGGAAGCGCTCAAGGATATTTACCGGCGTCTTCGGCCGGGTGATCCACCGACGGTAGCGAATGCCCGCGCCTTGCTTAAGCGACTCTTCTTTGATCCTAAAAAATATGATCTTGGACGCGTCGGGCGGTACAAAATCAACCAGAAACTCGGGATCAACGTCGATCCCACTGAGCGGATCTTGACCGACAAAGATTTTATCGCGGCGATCAAGTATTTGATCAATTTGCGCCGGGGTGAGGGTACGCTCGACGATATCGATCATTTGGGCAGTCGTCGGGTGCGCACGGTTGGCGAATTGCTGGCGAATCAGTGCCGCATTGGTCTTGCTCGGACCGAACGTCTGGTCAAAGAGCGTATGACGCTGTTCGACATCAATGTGGATGGGATGACGCCGCAAAAGCTGATTAATCCGAAGGCGCTCAGTGCAGTTATCCGCGATTTCTTTGGCCGGTCGCAGCTTTCGCAGTTCATGGATCAAACCAATCCGCTCGCGGAGTTGACGCACAAACGTCGCTTGTCAGCTCTTGGCCCTGGAGGTCTGAGTCGTGAACGCGCTGGGTTCGAAGTGCGCGACGTTCATCCATCGCATTACGGCCGCATTTGTCCGATCGAGACGCCAGAAGGTCCAAACATCGGCCTGATCAGTTCGATGAGCACTTTCGCGCGCATCAATGAATTCGGTTTTATCGAAACGCCATATCGCAAAGTGGAAAACGGCCGCGTGACGGATCAGATTGACTATCTCACGGGCGACCGTGAAGAGAATTTTCTCGTTGCGCAAGCGAATGCTCCCATTGACGGGCGAGGACATTTCACGGGGGAAAAAGTTTCGGTGCGGTATCGCGGTGACTTCCTCGAAGTCGATCCGTCGAAAGTGCATTACATGGACGTGTCGCCGAAGCAGCTTGTTTCGGTGGCAGCGGGCCTCATTCCGTTCCTCGAACACGACGACGCGAACCGAGCGCTTATGGGTTCCAACATGCAACGCCAGGGCGTGCCGCTCATTGTTTCCGAGGCGCCGCTCGTGGGCACCGGATTGGAGGAAAAAGTGGCGCGCGATTCGCATGCCGTTGTTCTCGCGACCGAGAGCGGCAAGGTCGCTTGGGTGACAGCGGACCAGATCGTTGTCACTAAGGACGGGCATCTGCCCGAGGGCAAAAAAAAGCTAAAAACGGACCCGGAGGCGGGACTTCACGTTTACGAATTGCGCAAGTTCATGCGCTCAAACGCTGGGACGTGCGTGAATCAAAAGCCGATCGTGCGCAAAGGCCAGCATGTGAAACGCGGTCAAGTCATCGCCGATGGTCCGAATACCAAGGATGGCGAACTTGCCTTGGGCCGCAATGTGCTCGTCGCGTTCATGCCATGGAACGGGTACAACTTTGAAGATGCCATCATGATCTCGGAGAAAGTGGTGAAGGAAGACATTTATACTTCCATCCACATCGATGAATTCGAGATCGGAGCGCGCGATACCAAACTTGGACCAGAAGAGATCACCCGCGACATTCCCAATGTCAGCGAAGAAGCTTTACGCAATCTGGGTCCGGATGGCGTAGTGCGTGTCGGTGCGGAAGTCAAGCCAGGCGACATTCTCGTTGGCAAGATTACGCCGAAGAGCGAGACCGAATTGGCGCCGGAAGAACGCCTGCTCCGCGCGATTTTTGGCGAGAAAGCTGCGGACGTGAAAGACACCTCGCTTACCGTTCCATCTGGCACTTACGGAATCGTGATGGACGTAAAGGTTTCTTCGCGCCGCGAAGTTTCGCGAGAAAAACTCACCCCGGCGGAAACCAAACGACAACTCAAAACGATCGGCGAAGAGCATAAGCGCAAGAAAGAGGATCTGACGGAACAACTGACCGATTCGCTTTCGAATATCCTGCTGGGAGAAAAAATCCCTCTCGATGTTGTAAACGCCGAAACTGGCGAAATCATTATTCCAGCCAATCGTAAGATCACCAAAACATTGTTGCGAAAGCTTGCAAACGTGCACGATCACATCGAGATCGATCCGAGCCCGATCCGCAATAAGATCCGCGAAATCATTGGTTCTTATGAGCACAAGTTCGCAGAGCTGGAACTCGAACGCGATCGCGCCACGGACCGCGTGGAGAGCGGCGATGATGTCGATCCGGGGATCATCAAGCAGGTTAAGGTTTATATCGCGAGCAAGCGCAAGTTAAGTGTCGGCGACAAGATGGCTGGTCGCCACGGCAACAAAGGCGTCGTTGCCCGCATCGTGCCTGAAGAAGACATGCCTTTTCTGGCGGACGGAACACCGGTTGAAATTGTCCTTAATCCGCTAGGCGTGCCGAGCCGAATGAACGTCGGGCAGGTCCTGGAAACCCATCTGGGAGTTGCTGCGAAGGCACTCGGATTCAAAGTCGCGACTCCAGTCTTCGACGGAATCAAGGAGAAAAAAATTCGCGAATATCTCCATGATGCCAAAAAGGAGGAAGGTTTCACCTGGGTGCAGGAAAACGGTAAAGCGCAGCTTTTCGATGGACGCACCGGGGATCCTTTCGATCAAGAAGTGGTGGTTGGCTACATCTATATGATGAAACTGGGCCATTTGGTGGCGGACAAAATTCACGCTCGCGCGGTGGGGCCGTACTCGCTCGTCACGCAGCAGCCGCTCGGGGGTAAGGCGCAATACGGCGGACAACGCTTTGGCGAAATGGAGGTCTGGGCGTTGGAAGCGTACGGAGCCGCCTACACCTTGCAGGAGTTGCTCACGGTAAAGTCCGACGACGTGCAGGGACGGACCCGCATCTATGAATCGATCGTCAAGGGTGACAATTCACTCGAAGCCGGAACACCTGAATCTTTCAACGTGCTCATCAAAGAAATGCAGAGCCTCGGTCTCGACGTGAAGGTCGGTGGCCAGGCACCCAGCAGTTTTCTGGAGAACGTCGCATAAAATTTAAATCGACAAATTACCTGGATAAATCATGAACGAACATTCCTGGCGTGAGTTAGTGGGCGAAGAGCGCCCCGTGGGTTTTGATCAAGTCGCGATTGGTGTTGCGTCGAGCGACACGATGCGCTCGTGGAGCAAAGGCGAAGTCAAAAATCCTGAGACAATCAATTACCGCACCTTTAAACCGGAGAAGGGCGGCCTTTTCTGCGAGCGCATTTTTGGTCCAACGCGCGATTGGGAATGTTCATGCGGAAAATACAAGCGCATCAAGCATAAAGGGGTGATCTGCGACCGCTGCGGCGTCGAAGTGACGCTCGCGCGCGTCCGCCGCGAACGGATGGGCCACATCGAATTGGCAGTGCCCGTTTCGCACATCTGGTTCTACAAATGCATGCCATCACGCATCGGGCTCATGCTCGATATGAGCGCGCGTCAGCTCGAGCGTGTCATTTATTACGAGGATTACATCGTCATTGATCCGGGCAAGACGCCATTGCAGAAAGCACAACTGCTCAACGAAGTCGAATACCGTGAAGCGCAGGAGCAGTATGGCGAAGATTTCGTTGCCGGCATGGGCGCGGAAGGAGTCAGGAAACTTCTCGCCGAGATCGATCTCAACAAGCTCAACAAAGAGCTCGAGAAGGCGATGGGCGCCACGAAG
>QHOM01000073.1 GCA_003218785.1 Verrucomicrobiota bacterium | reverse complement strand
CGGAGACGAGGACGTAGTTCTCATTTCCGGCCCATGCTCGGTCGAAAGCAGGGAACAGAATTTCTCAATCGCGAGGATTGTAAAAAAATCTGGCGCAAGGATTTTGCGCGGCGGGGCGTTCAAACCGCGCACTTCGCCATATAGTTTTCAGGGATTACGTGAGGACGGCCTTCGGTTTCTTGCCGAAGCCCGCGCGGAAACGGGCCTGCCGGTGATCACCGAAATCATGGACCCGCGCGATCTCTCCGTGATCGAAAAATACGCTGACTGTCTCCAGGTCGGAACTCGCAACATGCACAACTTCTCTCTCCTGAAAGAGGTGGGCCGCAGCAGGTTGCCGGTCCTGCTCAAGCGGGGATTCAGCGCCACAATCAACGATTTGATCATGAGCGCGGAATACATCCTCAGCGAGGGCAACATGAACGTGGTTCTCTGCGAGCGTGGCATTCGCACCTTTGAGACCGCGACACGCTACACGCTTGATCTGAGCGCCGTTCCGCTCCTAAAATCCAAAACGCATCTGCCGGTCATTGTTGATCCAACGCACGCAATCGGTCTGCGCGAATTTGTTCCGCAGATGTCTCTCGCCGCCGTCGCCGCCGGGTCAGATGCGCTCATGATCGAAGTGCACGATTCTCCTGAGCTGGCCAAAAGCGATGGCGATCAGGCGCTGACGCCGGAAGTTTTTGCCGATCTAGTTCCGCGCCTCCGCGCCGTCGCCGCAGCGATCGGTCGCAAGTTGTAATCGCTTCGCTGCCTGCCACGCCGTATCCTCGCGAAGGCAGGTGCGAAGCGCGGGGCTAAAATGTTTGCACGCGCGCGAGGCGCGTCTCACAGAGACGCGGCTACAACTCTGCAATAATTTGGCGTAAGGTTCGCGGTGAAAAGACAGATCCGCGACGAACTTCCGGAAACAGTCGCGACGAGCCAGCCAATCGCACGCAAACTTCGCGCAATCGAGAGAGCCCAATGGCCAGTACAATTTTCGCACGTCATCCAGTCGGCACAGGCATTTCTTGTTGCCACCATCGCATGCAAGATCGACGAGACGATTTGGGTCCTCTGTCCCAGCGTTCATTCTCAAGAATTGCTTTACGAGAGCTTGCTCAACTGGTATTCGACCGCCCTTTTCCTTCCGGAAGCGGAATTCGCTGCGGTTGAAAATGTCTTGCCCGACCCGGAAATCGCGGCGGAACGGCTCGCGCTGCTGACGCAGATCGAGCGCGAGACCGGTCCACATCTCATCGTCGCAACGCGCGCAAGTCTCGACCAGGCTGCGCCAAGACGTGGCGCACTCCAATCCGCTATCGTTCAGCTTCAACGCGGTGCCAACGAAAAGATGGAGCGCGTTCTTGAGCAGCTCGCCGACGCCAGTTACGAACGCGTTGCCCAAGTCACGACGCGCGGACAATTCGCCGTCCGCGGCGGCATCGTCGACCTTTATTCGTGGCAGGCGCCTTTGCCGGTGCGCCTGGAATTTTTAGGCGACGAAATCGAATCGTTGCGCGAGTTCGACATCGATACTCAAGTTTCGGTGCGCGATTTTGACTCGGTCGACATTTTCCTGGGAGCGACAGAAGATCAAAGCGGCATCATTCGCGATTACGCCGCACGCGATCATCTCAAGATCGATATCGAACCGGAAAATAGTTCCAGCGCAAACATTCAAATCAGCGAATGCTGGATTGAGATCGGTCCGGAAGATTTTCGCGGCGCGTTCCAAGATTGCGAAGTCGGCAAGTTCGCAGTTGGCGATCTCGTGCTGGCAGAGGCAAAACGTGCGCAGTTTGCCGCGTTCTTAAAGGAATGGCGTGCGAACCAGGCGAAAATCGTCATTTATTTTCAGACCGAGGGCGAGATCGAGCGCTTTTGCGAAATCCTGGGAGGCGTTACCGAAGGCGTTGATCTTGTCGAAGGAACTCTCGCTCGCGGATTTTGTTTTCCGGCGGCCAATCTCGTCGTGCTTGCGGCGGCGGAATTATTCGGACGATTCGCTGCCCATCCGCGGCGACGCCTGCGTCGCGCGGAACGTCATCGTGTGCAGATCGATTTCAGCGAACTCACCGAAGGCGATTTTGTCGTGCATCTCGAACATGGCATCGCGCGCTTTCTGGGGTTGCAAAAGTTTGGTAGCGCGCGGCCTGAGCCTCTCCCGAGCGAAGTCGAAGGAGGCGCGCCGGGAAACGCCATCACGGACGGCCCGGCGGTCCGTCCCTACCAGCAGGAAGCACAGGAAGTCCTCGTGCTCGAGTTCGCCGATGAAGCGAAACTCTACGTCCCGCTCGAGCAAGCGTACCTCGTTTCCCGCTATGTCGGTGTGGGAAAAAAATCGCCGTCGCTCAGCTCGCTGGGCGACGCGAAATGGATGCGCGCCAAGAGAAACGCCGCCGCTTCCATCTTCGATTACGCCGGCAAAATGCTCGCAGTCCAGGCGGAGCGGCAGACGCATCCCGGCCACGCGTTTGCCCCTGATACAAGATGGCAGGCGGAATTCGACCACTCGTTTCCCTTTCGCGAAACGCCGGATCAAATGAAAGCGATCATCGATACGAAGATCGACATGGAGCGTTCGCAGCCGATGGACCGCTTGATCTGCGGCGATGTCGGCTTCGGCAAGACCGAAGTCGCAATTCGCGCGGCGTTCAAGGCGGTCATGAACGGTAAACAAGTCGCAGTGCTCGCGCCGACTACGGTTCTCGCTCAACAACATTTCGAGGTGTTTCGGCGGCGCATGCTCGACTATCCGGTGCGGATCGAAATGCTCAGCCGTTTCCGTTCACAATCCGAACAGAAGAAAGTATTGCAGCTATTGCGCGAAGGCGGCGTTGATATGGTTATTGGCACGCACCGGCTTATCTCTGGCGATGTCGTTTTCAAAGATCTCGGCCTCGTCGTGATCGACGAAGAACAGCGGTTTGGGGTTCTGCACAAAGAAAAATTCAAAGAACTATTTAAACTTGTTGATGTCCTGACGCTTTCCGCAACGCCAATCCCGCGCACGCTCTACCTTTCGCTGGTGGGCGTAAAAGACATGTCCACGATTGAGACCCCGCCACTTAACCGTTTGCCGGTGGAGACGGTGGTGTCCGCCTACGACGAGCGGATCATTCGCGATGCGATCAATCGCGAACTGGAGCGGCAAGGCCAGGTTTTCTTTTTGCACAACCGGGTAATGACAATCGAGCGCGCGCGCGATCGCATTGTCGATCTCTGTCCGCAAGCGCGGGTCGAAATCGGCCACGGCCAGATGGATTCGGATGAACTCGAAGCCATCATGGCCCAGTTCGTGGCCGGAAAGATCGACGTGCTGGTTTGCACGACGATTATCGAAAGCGGCCTCGATATCCCAAACGCCAATACCATCATCATCGATCGCGCGGACAGGTTTGGCCTCGCCGATCTTTATCAATTGAGGGGACGCGTGGGTCGGGCCGAGCATAAGGCGTACGCTTATCTTCTTCTCCCGCGCGAATTGCTGCCAATTGGCGCCGCACGCAAGCGGATCAGTGCGATCAAGCAGTACAGCTCGCTGGGCGCTGGGTTTCGCATCGCGATGCGCGATCTGGAGATCCGGGGCGCGGGCAGCATCCTTGGTACTGCGCAAAGCGGCCACATTATGACGGTTGGTTTCGATTTATATTGCCAGTTGCTCAAGCAAGCAGTCGCACAACTCAAAGGTGAAAAACTGCGGCTCCGGGTCGATGTCGATCTACGGCTTGATTTTGTTGCTACCAATGAGGCACAGTTCGCTCACCTTGGGCCCGAGACGTGTGTGCCCGCGTTTGTCCCTAGCAGTTTCATCGACGATGCCACATTGCGAATCCGGGCTTATCGCGATATCGCGGAAATCACCACGCATAAGCAATTGGATCGCTTGCGGTGCGATTGGCGTGATCGGTTTGGGCCGTTCCCACCCGCGGTTGACAATTTGTTTCTTCTCGCCGAAATGAAACTCGCCGCGGCAAAATCCGGGGTGAGCCGCGTCGAAGTGCGCGACCGCAAACTGATGTTAACCCGGGGCAGGGACTTTATACTTGTCGCGGGCAAATTCCCCCGTTTAGTTGGAGCCAAAATCGAACAGCACCTCAGGGAGATTCTGGAGCTGATCAAGAAACTATGAGATACATGATGCGTCTGTTTGCCATCGTCTTGCTGGCGGTTTTTGGCCTGACGCCATTGCCTATTTGTTGGGCGGCGTTTGCCCAAGAGCCCCAAGTCGTTGACGGCGTCGCTGCGGTTGTGAACGGCGACGTCATCACGTACTCGCAAGTGCGCGTTTTGTCGGCACCACGGGAAAAGTTGCTGCGTTCGCAGTACACCGGCCAGGAGTTGGGAAACAAGCTGAAGGAAGCGCGAGAATTGGCGTTGAAAGATTTGATCGATCGGCGGCTCGTCATTCAAGCGTTCAAAAAAGAAAGCTACGAAATTCCGGATCATATTGTGGATCAACGGATGCGAGACATCATCCGCGAGTCATTCGGCGGGGACCGCAATACGTTTATCAAGACGCTCGAGGCGCAGAATTACACGCTGGGCGAGTTCAAAGAAAAGGAGATGGAGCGGATAATGGTGCAGGCGATGCGCAGCAAGAACGTCAAGACGAGTCTGATCATTCCACCGAATAAGATCGAAGAATACTACAGGCAACACCGCGACGAATTCACCACCAAAGAGCAGATCAAGCTGCGCATGATCATGATCCCCAGCCACGCCGATACCGGCAATTCCGCGGCGCAGAAAGCGATGGCCGAGGAAGTGCTCGGCAAATTGGCCAGCGGCGCTGAGTTCGATCGCATGGCGCAGATTTACTCCGAGGACAGCACACGTGACATGGGTGGTGACTGGGGGTGGATCGAACGCAAAACGCTCGCGGCACCGCTGGAAAAGATCGCCTTCAACATGCCGGTTGGCAGAATCAGCAATATCATCGATTACGCTGGCAATTATTACATCCTCAAAGTTGAGGACAAACACGGCGGAACCACTCGTTCGCTTGCCGAAGCCCGATCCGATATCGAGAAGAAACTGATTCAGCTTGAGGCGCAGCAGCTTCAGGAACGCTGGATCGCCAGCCTGCGCGCGAAGGCCTACATCCGAACTTTCTGATATTGGTCGCCCGGCCTAATCGAGCCGACGACTACGTAACTTCCTTGGTCTGGAATCGACTAGCGCCGACACAGCTTGCTAGAAGACATCGCCTTGATGAAGATGTCGCATGCGACCGCGCGTCGGAATTACGCTTGGCGATTGTGCCGGGATCGGGCCGGAAATTGTCGATCTTGCGCTGAAGGCTGATCGGGTTCCGAAGTCCGCCGAATACAAGATCGTCGGCAAATATCCTGACTGCTCTTTAGGACAACCGACCCGCGAAACTGCGCGTGCCGCCGCAGCGGCGCTTGAGGAAGCGGTCACGCTGGCGCGACGCGGCGAACTCGACGCCGTCGTAACAGGTCCCATTCACAAGGCGCGCATGTACGAAGCTGGCTTCAAGTTTCCTGGGCAGACCGAGTTTTTCGCCGAGCGCTGCGGCGTAAAAAATTTTGCAATGTGTTTGACCGACGGAAAACTCACGGTCGCACTTGTGACCACGCACATTCCGCTCAGCGAAGTTCCCAATACACTCAAGCAATCCGAGATCGTCCGCATCGGCCTGTTGCTCGCCGATTTTCTTCGCCGTCGATCCAAAAACGCTCCACGAATCGCCGTCGCCGGATTAAATCCGCACGCGGGCGAATCCGGCAAACTCGGTCGTGAAGAAATCGAAATCATCGCGCCGGCTGTCGCCGAACTGAACGAATCACGAATCACGGATCACGAATCACGACCGCTCTTTCACGGACCTGTTTCGCCCGACACGATGTTTTACCGCGCGGCAGAAGGCGAATTCGCCGCCGTCCTCTGCATGTATCACGATCAGGGCTTGATCCCGCTCAAACTTCACGCCTTTCACAGCGGCGTGAATGTGACGCTGGGTCTCCCATTTCCGCGCACCAGCCCCGATCACGGCACCGCGTTTGAAATTGCCGGCAAAGGAATGGCGCGGCCCAATAGCATGATCGCGGCAATCACGCTCGCCACGGAACTTGCGCAAGCTCGCAAGTCTTCATGAAAAGGTTTTCTTTTCCTGGGTTCCTCGTTTCCTGATTACTCCGATTTCGTCGCGTGAAAATCGACAAGTACGTTTCCGTCTTCAACATCGGACTCCAGAATACGTTTGTTTATCGCTGGAACTATTTTCTGCGCGCGCTCTTCGGATTGATCCCGCTAGCAGGCACCGTGTTCCTCTGGAGCGCGATCTTCAAGGAACGCGGCGGCAGTCTTCACGGGTACGATTACGGATCGATGATCTATTATTATTTGCTCACGATTTTGGTGAGCAATCTCGTCACGCCCACCGAAGACGAATGGCAAATCGCCGCCGATATTCGCGAAGGCCAGATCAATTCGTTGCTCACCAAGCCGATGAGTTATCTCGCCTATCGGTTCAGCATTTTCATGAGCGGGCGCCTTGTTTACACATTTGTCACGCTGCCGCCAATCGCGTTGATCTTCATTTATTTCCGGCATTACATCACGCTGCCCGATCAAGTGATGACCTATGTTTACGCGTGCATCTCGATGCTAATGGCTGCGTTGATGCAGTTCTTTATTACCTACAGCCTGGCGATGATGGCGTTTTGGATTCTCGAAATCTCGACCATCGTTTTCATCGTTTATTCATTCGAATATTTCCTCGGCGGCCAAATGTTTCCCATCGACATCATGCCAAACGCGGTGCAGGCGGTGATGAAATGGCTGCCGTTTTATTATGAGTTGTTTTGTCCCATCGCCATCTTTCTCGGGCGACTCAACGGTGCCCAACTCGTGCAGGCACTCGCAATTCAAACAGCTTGGCTCTTGCTTACGTGGGCTGCCGCGCGCGCCATGTGGAAACGCGGTCTCGGCCATTACCAGGCTGTCGGCGGTTAAGTGGCACAGGCATCTTGCCTGTGGAGCCAGCGGGCGTCTCGCCTGCCGCACATAACCGGCGTTGTCGTAAAGGTCCCCAAGCTTTGCAGTTGTATCAAGCGCCGGCTCTGAAATCCTTTTCTATGTCAGAATGGATGATGTCGCCTTGAATTTCCATCCAACCCTTGAGCGCTCCCAGGCGCACGCGCTTCTTCGGCTTTGCAATCGGTCCCACGTGCGCGATCGGTTCGTCGCGCGACTTCGCCAGAATTCTGCGGAGTTGTCGTTCATCCGTTCGCACATCGCGGTTGAGTTTTTCCAACATCCACGATAACCGGGCTTCGCCTTTCAGTTTTCGCGCATCGGCTTCCTTCGAAAGCTTTGCAGCATCGATGGCTTCCAAACGCGCAGCCAATTGATTTGCGCTAAGCTTTTGTCCCTGTTTTGGCACGCCACGCGCTTTGTGCAGAGCTGTGATGGCGCGCCAATTCAGATCGCGTTTGGGATCGAAACTCCAATAGGCGGGAATAAAAATCATCGTTCCAAACGGCGTCAGATTCACTGTCAGCTTGAGGAGCAATGGACGATCCCTCCGGATTCCATAAAGGTGCCATCGCTGACAAAACACATCGAAAACGGCATGAAATCGGTCGGCTGTTTTGATCCAGCGAACCGGCCAGTGCTCGCGCATGCTGCGCTCGGCGACGAGCCGGCGTCGGATAATCCCTTTGTGATCAGCAAACTTGGTCACCTCGAAATGGGCTTTAATGGAGTTCCACTGCACTTGAAACGTTCGATCGCGCGCGAGCTGAGATTCGATCTGGTCATATTTGTGACGTGCCCGGATTAAAGATTCGTAACTGCCATGCTGAACCGAGTGCTCATGTTCAGAAACTGCGCGTAGGGTGCGATTACTGGGCGGCAACGGAAGCAGATCGATAAGCAGAATTATCCTCTTATCCAAGCGTCTGCTGGACGCCACACGATCAAGCGCGGCGCGAAGTAGTCCTTCGATGTCGATAGGCCAAAGAGTGATCGGAACGAAGAGCCAATCGTAGAGTTTTCGAAGATGATTGGAATCTCCGTGATCGCTCCTGCGGAAATGGTAAAACTTTCGAACCAGTTCTTCGCTGCTTTCGAGCCGGTGATACGCCAGTGCACCAAGACGTTTTAGATCGCTCTGAAGAGAAGAACACCTTCCTGAGTTTGGTCGCTCCATCACATTTGTCCCCAAAAGTTGTCCGGGTTTCGCCACACGGATTTTAATAAGCTAAACGAATGAAACAGAGCGAACCAGCGAATCCGAAAAACCCGCGCCTCCAGCAAAACACAATTTGTATTCAGGGGTCAGATATTGCCGCTGAAATATCGGGCTACGCCGATATCGGAATGAAAAAAGAGGCGCTGCGACTGATCAGGCGAGTTTTGGCGAAACGCCGTATCCTCTCGGAAGAGTTTGGCGAAGCTGTTCGAACGATCGGTGTTTTCTTTGATTTCGAGAAATGGAAGGCCCGTCTGGAAGCGGCATACGATCGGCAGTCCCGAAAGTTCAAGCGCAAGACGCGGCCTTATATGGTGGAGATGTATGGATCTCTCGGAGAATGGCAAACCGCACTGCAATTTCTGTCGGTTCGAAAACCCTCAAGCGCTAGCGAAATATTTTTCGGGATGGAGGTCCTGCTGGAACTCGATAAGCTCCAAGATGCTGAAGCCTTGGCCGTTCGATGCAGAAAAGCCCTTTCCTTTGCAACAAACGGCTTCGAGCAAAGCCTTCTGCTTGATACGCTGGGCCGTTTTTTCCGAACACACAAGTGGGACTACGCAATTGCGGCTTGGCAGCATGCACCGCTTGATGAGCCATTTCGTCGAGACGCGCTGAGCGGGATTGTCAAATTACATCTTGCCGGCGCATGTGAAGCAATTGAGAGCGGATTAAAGGCGCTCGCCGAGTTGAAACAAAATCCGGAGCTCAGTCTTTGCCTGCCGGAAAATGACTTCAACCTCACACTCGAAGCCGAAAGGGAACTGTTAAAATTCAAGCGCGGAATTGAGAAGCTTCTGCCCGAAAGAGCGCGGAAACGACTTGGAATAAGCTTTGAAGAATCATAACCTGTTCAGCTTCCGTGATAGCAACTCCGGTCAACAAGCAGGAATGCCCGCGAGAATAGCGACCGACGTCGGGAGTCGACGTCAGCTTTAATCCATCTACGAGAACAAGATCAGCTACAGGCGGGGCGCGGCGTGGCGGCTACCGGGCGGGTCTGTAGGGTCTGCAAGTAGCCGCGTGACGCGCGCTCCGCCTGTTAGTTGCATGATGCCTGGTTAGACCTTTGTGACATCTACGGGTTGCCCGGCGCCTATTTGACGCGCCGCTTCCCGAACGGCCTCGCCGCAACGTGTGGCGTAGTCCGCCTGAAACATTTTTGCGGGATGCTGAGGCAGCTTAATTACGAGGAATGAGCGCCCTGTTGGAGACTTTGACTTTGCATGAAAAGCGTAAAGGTGTCGGTGAAAGCGCTCCTTCTCGGCGTCGGAGATGCGAATTGTGAAGTTATTCGCATTGCAGTCTGTGATGATAAATCCGTCATTCAAGGCAGTTTTCAAAACACCGAAAGTGTGGGCGTCCATCGGAAGAACGAGCTCCGGCGAGCAGTCTTGGATCATCTTCAAAACAGACGGAGCCCCCTCAACCATATGCTGGGTTGCTACGTCTTCTGATTTGGGGTCGCCGAGCCAGTCCATGTTCGCGCGACCAATCAGCCTACCGGCTGTGTCGTAAGGTGCGGCAAATATAGCCTCTACCAGCGGCTTCCAACTGACGCGGAAGCCGGGACTCCACCAACGGGGTTTGTCGAAGCTCTCGTTCCAGAGAGCGCGGGAGCAGCTCTTATTCATCGGTCGGCGTTCGACGGGCTTGTCACCGCCAGGGCTGGGGCCAACAAAAATCACCAACGCACGAGCTGATCCTTCGCATGTCTCATCCCAAATTAACTCTGGGTCGGCCTCGACCTGCATTTGGTGCAGGCGTGAATTAATAGCGCTCTCGTCGAGCATCCGCGCCCATACATCATATCTTCGTCGTCGGCAATCCGGCGCCTTTCCAAGCTTTGAAGCCGCCGGCCATGGAGCGCACGTTTTTGTAACCCATTTTTTGCAGACTTTCGGCGGCGAGCGCGGATCGGCCGCCACCGCCACAGTGACAAATGATCAATCCGTTCAGATCGGGAACTTTTTCCTCGATGTCCAACTCGATCGTGCCGCGACTCAGATGCGTCGCATCCGGAATGTGTTCTTCGTCCGATTCGTCTTTTTCCCGGACATCGACGATCACCGCTTCGCCGCTTTTTGACTTCGCGGCTGCGTCTTGTGGCGAGATCTCGGTGATCTTCTTCTTTGCGTCCGCAACCAGTTTTTCGAAACGAGCGTGTTCGGCCATTTCAAATAGAATCGACGGACACCCTCCGTTCGGCTGCGCTCAGGACAGGCTCGGTGCGTCCCTACCACTTGAGGAAAATTGTCGGACAGATTTCTAACCACTAATGCACACGAATAAAGACGAATTTGGCCTTCATTAGTGTCCATTGGTGTTCATTCGTGGTTAAATCGGTGTTATCCGCGTAATCCGCGGTTAAAAAGTTTGTTCTATTCGTAGCGCAGAGCTTCGATTGGATCGAGCGCGGCGGCTTTTCGCGCGGGATAAAATCCGAAAAAGATGCCGACCGCTGCAGCGAATAAAAATGCGATCGCGATGGAACTCATCGAGATGAGCGTCGGCCAATGCGCGTAAGCCGACAAGATCTTTGACGCACCGATGCCGCAAATGATTCCGATCACGCCGCCGACTGAACTGAGCGTCACTGCTTCGATCAGGAATTGCGTGAGAATGTCGCTCCCGTGCGCGCCGACAGCCATGCGTACCCCAATCTCGCGTGTTCGCTCGGTCACGCTCACGAGCATGATGTTCATGATGCCGATGCCACCGACGACGAGCGAGACGCCGGCGATCGCGCCAAGCAAGAGCGTCATGACTTTGGAGGCCGCAGTCGCTGTCTCCGCAATTTCTTGTTGGGTTCGAACGGTGAAATCGTCGTCGCGACCCGGCCGGATGTTATGTCGTTGTCGAAGCAACGCGATGATCTGTTGTTGCGCCGCGCTCATCTCCGTTGCATCGCCGATTTGAACATTCATGCCACGCAACGTCGTTCCGCCGACCACGCGTTTCATCGCGCTTGTGTACGGCATGATCACGATGTCGTCCTGATCGACACCCTGCGGACTTAATCCTTTTGGCGTCAGAACACCGGTGATAACAAACGGCACGTTTTTGATGCGCAAAATCTGACCAACCGGATTCTCGTTCCCGTAGATCTGGGTTGCGGTCGTGCGGCCGACAACGCAAACCTTGTTAGCGCTCCGCACGTCCTGCGGCGTAAAGGGCGCGCCGTCCGCCAGCGGCCACTGACGAATGTCAAAATACTCTGCCGATTCGCCAAGGACTTGTGTGGACCAATTCTGATTTCCCGCCGCTACCTGCGTAATCGAGCGAACTTCTTCGCTCACCGCCACGACGCCCGGAATTTCGCGACGGATCGCCTCCGCATCTTCAATTTTCAACGTGCCAGCACCGCCCCAGCCTGTACGAATGCCACTCGCAGTGGTGCTGCCTGAAAAGATGAGAATCACGTTTTGGCCGAGGCTCGCGATCTGCGCCTCCACCTGCGCTTTGGCGCCGTTGCCAATTCCGACCATCGCAATCACCGCGCCGACGCCAATGATAATGCCCAGCGCGGTCAGCACCGAACGCATTTTGTTCCTGCGCAACGCACGGAACGCAACGTTAAATGTCGATCCGACTCTCATGGTGTTCGTTGAAACGTTAAATCGTTAAATCGTTGAATCGGATCATGTCCGTTTGCTTAATTCAGCTTCGGCAACAGCTCGTTGTGTGACCGCTTTGTCGCTAAGCAAAATTCCATCGCGCATTACCACGTTTCGGCGCGCGTAGCCTGCGATGTCCTGCTCGTGCGTCACCATAACAATGGTGATTCCACGTTCATTAAGCTGCTGAAAAATTCCCATGATCTCCACACTCGTTCGGCTGTCGAGATTTCCCGTCGGCTCGTCCGCCAGCACTACTTCGGGGTCATTGATCAATGCGCGCGCGATCGCGACGCGTTGTTGCTGACCGCCCGAAAGCTGGCTTGGATGATGATCTTCGCGGCCGCCAAGCCCAACCGAAGCGAGAACGCGATCGGCTCTTTCGCGAAGTTGCGCATTTGTCAGATGCTGCGCGCTGTAAACCAAAGGCAACTCGACGTTCTCGCGCGCGGAGGTGCGCGGCAGCAGATTGAAATTCTGGAAGACGAAGCCGATTTTGCGATTGCGAATATCGGCGAGCCGATCGCGATCGAGGCCGGAAACATCGGCGCCATCCAAAACATAATGGCCCGTAGTCGGCCGGTCGAGGCAACCCAGGATATTCATCAGCGTGGATTTTCCAGAACCGCTCGCGCCCATGAGCGCGACAAATTCGCCGCGTTTGATTTCCAGCGAGACACCGCGCACGGCGGGCACTTCCATTTCGCCGGTTCGATACGTCTTATGAACGTCGATTAGCCTAACGAGTGCGCCGTTGTTCACGTGGATTTGTTTCCCTCACAAATGTTGTAGCCGCGTCTCTGTGAGACGCGCCTCGCGCGCGTTGCAAACACCTCAGTGCCGCGCTTCGGACAGCGAAGCGGCCACAGCAGCCCGGGAGCAATGTGCCCAATTCTCTCTTGATGATCATCATGGAAACCGCCGCGGCCCGCCACCGAAGGGATTTGCCGGAGGCGATGGCGCGGCCGTGGTTGAAGCGAGCTCGGCTGTCACCACTCGATCGCCTTCTTTCATGCCTTCGACGACTTCGGTCATAATCCCGTCGCTGATCCCCGTTTTGATTTGCACCGGCTGCGGACGGCTGGCGCCAGATGGCAAAACATAGACTGTGCGCTCAGCGCCCTCGCGTGCACCACCGGTGCGTCCTCCGACAGGCCGCCCCGCACGGCTCGTGCTCGTGCGTTTTGTCTCAACCGGCGTGGCATCCGGCGGGCGATAGCGCAGCGCCGCGTTCTTGATTTGCAGCACATCATCCTTGTGCGCAACGATGATTGAGACGTTTGCTGTCATTCCCGGTTTCAATTTCAAATCCCGATTGCTCACTCCGATGACTGTGTCGTAGGTCACAACGTTCTGGACGGTGATTGGCGCGTTTCGCACCTGGACGACCTTGCCGTGAAAAGTCTGCATCGGAAAAGCGTCCACTGTGAAATCGACGTTCTGATCGATCTTAACGACGCCCACATCCGCTTCGGCTACATTGGCATCGATCTGCATTTTGGTGAGATCGTTCGCAATCGCGAAGATGACTGGCGCCTGCAAACTGGCTGCGACCGTCTGGCCAACATCGACACTGCGCGAAATCACTACGCCATCGATCGGCGAGGTGATTGTGCAATGGTCAAGATCGGCTTTCGCTTTATCGAGCGCGCCTTGCTTGATTTTCACGTTGGCTTCTGCCTGATGAAGGTTTGCCATTGCCTGATCCAGATCGGCTTGAGAAGAAGTCTTCTTCGCAAACAATTCCTGGGTGCGCGTCCCGTTCACTTTCGCGAGTTCGAGCGCGGCCTGCGCATTCGCCAGATCCCCTTCCGCTTGCGTGACCGTTGCCTGAAAAAGCGCCGGATCGATTTGGGCGACCACCTGGCCGGCTTTCACGTGGGAGTTAAAATCCGCGAACAGCTTCGCGATATTTCCTGAAACCTGACTGCCAACCTGTACGTTGACCACCGGATTTAGCGTCCCTGTCGCGGTGACAGCCTGGGTAATCGGGCCGCGCGTTATCGTTGCGGTCTGATAATTTGCAGCGGTCCGGTTGCGGCATTGCCGGACAACAAAAACGATAATTAGCAGCCCAACGATAAGGGCGATCCACGGGAAAAAACGTTTCATGCGAGCGGTGGTTGACTGCGCCTATAAGTAAGTGACAGGAAGAGGTGATGCGCCGTTACATCGAAATCTACTCCATCATGCTGCGCAACTCGCTTATTCGCGAGATGAGTTTCAAGGCAAATTTCCTGCTCTGGATGATCGTTGAGGTCCTCTGGTTCTGCGGGCAAATCGTTTTTTTCAGCATCATCTTCGGACAGGTCGATCGCATCGGCGACTGGACGAAATGGGAAGTCATATTGCTCGTCGGGACGCACCAAATGATCGCGCAACTCTTCCAGGCATTCTTTTTTGTGAACGTCGCAAACATCCCCGAACTAGTGCGCACGGGTAGATTGGACTCGCTGCTGGTGTTGCCCGTCGATAGCCAGTTTGCCGTCTCTACCAAACAATTCGCTCTCGACAGCATCGTAAATGCCGCGCTCGGTGGCGTCGTCGTGTGTGTTTCGCTGTCGCAACTGGGAATGATGCCAAACCCAATGTCGATCTTGCTCTATCTGAGCGCGCTCGGATTCGGGGTGGCCGTGCATTACTCGATCATGCTCTGCCTGGCGGCGGTGAGCTTCTGGATCGTGCGGGCGCAAGGCCTGGTCTACGGTTACTTTAACTTTCTCAACATTGCCCGCTATCCGGACGTGATCTTCCCGCGGATTTTTCGCATGATTTTTGGCTGGATCATTCCGGTGGTGATTATCGCGAATATTCCCGCCCGCCTGCTCATCAAATCGCTTGGACAGCCGGGACAACTGATGCTGCATCTTGTCATTGCCTCGAGCATTATTTTTTGGCTCTCCCGCGTCTTCTGGAGATTTGCTTTGCGTCACTACTCGAGCGCCAGTTCATAAGCAGCGACGGAATGGCAGAGAAATCGACGCAATTTTTAGGCGAAATCTCCGCTTGCGCGGTCGATGAAATGTTCTTAATTAAGCGTCCGTTTTTGCCGGCGTCCCAGTGGAAGACGCCGTTCACGTTATGGCCAAACCAAAGAAAAAGAAGAGTTCTTCGAAAAAGTCCGCTGCGCGTAAAACGCGATCGGCGCGCAGGGTTTCCAAGTCAGCGCGCAGAGTCGCCTCCAAAAGGCGAACCTCGAGGAAAGTTGTACGGGGCTCAGCGAAGGCGGCGAGGCGGCCCTCGAAATCGCCGAAATCGAAGGGGCAAATCGATCTCTCACGCGGTCCGCTCGAGTTAATGATCAACAATAATCGCCAACGGAGACTCGACCCGTTTACGCGTAAACAGAAAGAAAAGCTTCTTCAGCTTCGCGATGCCATGGTCGATTCCATGGCCGGCGTTGCCCAGGACACTCTTCGCTCGCGTGCTGAAGGCAGCGAAGCTTCGGCTTTCGGAATGCATCAGGCCGATGCCGGATCGGACGCATACGATCGCGACTTCGCGTTGAGTTTGCTCTCCCAGGAACAGGACGCTCTCTACGAAATCGATCAAGCGCTCAAACGCATCGAACTCGGCACCTACGGCGTCTGCGAAATGTCAGGCAAACCGATTCCGCGCGCTCGCCTCGAAGCGATTCCGTTCGCGCGTTTTACTGTCGAATGCCAATCGCAGCTCGAGAAGCAGAGTAAAGCTTCGCGCGTCCGGCAATCGGTCACATCGCTCTTCGGGCTCACCGAGGAAGAGGGCGGCGAAGCCGAAGAGGAGGAAGCTGCCGCGCCGGCTGAAGTGAAGGAGTAACGAAAATGGCGCAGGAAATTATTACGCTAGAGTGCACCGAGGCGAAAGCACTTGGCAAACCCCCGTCGCGCTATATGACGACGCGGAACAAGAAAAGTCCGCGCACGCCGAACCGGCTGGAGAAAAAGAAATACAATCCGTTTTTAAAGCGGCATACTTTGCACCGCGAAACGAAATAAGTCTCAATGGGA
>QHOM01000167.1 GCA_003218785.1 Verrucomicrobiota bacterium | reverse complement strand
CCGGTACGAGCAGCCGTCGCACGCTGATACTAACCACAGCCTGGGGTAGAACATCTGCGCACCCCAGGCTGGGCGTAGAACACATGCCTGCTATAAAGAGCGCACAAATCCACGGTCGCTTCCCCGGGGGATAAGCGATTACATGCCGGCTGCGAACCTTCCGACGTAAGAATGGCATCTTAATCCTGCGTGAGGAACAATTTCTCTTGTTCCAGACACAGGAGGCGTGCCGCAATCCATCATGGCGGTTTCTGAAGACATTACGAAGCGCAAGCAGGCGGAAGAGGCGCTGCGGAAGAGCGAGGAGCGGTGGCGGTCTGTCTATGAGAATTCGGCCATCGGGCTCGCGCTGACCGATCTGAATGGCCGCTTCCTTGCCACCAACTCTGCGTACCAGAAAATGCTGGGTTACACCGAGGAGGAATTCCGTAAGCTCACTTTTCTCGACATTACCTACGAGGATCATCGCGAATCCAACTGGGATCTCATCACCGAGTTGTTCGAAGGAAAACGAAAACAGTTTCAGATCGAGAAGCAGTATTGGCGCAAGGACAGCAGCTTGATCTGGGTGAGCAACAACGTTTCTCTCGTTCCGGGCACCGAGAGCATGCCTCGGTTCATAATGGCGCTCTCCGAGGACATCACGGAACGGAAACGGGCGGAAGAAGCGCTGCGGAAGAGCGAGGAGCGGTGGCGCACTCTCCTGGAGATCAACAACGCCATCATTACAAACCTAACGCAAGAGGCCCTTCTTCACGCTGTTACCGAAAGCTTGCGTCGTGTCATTCCGTTCGACCGAGCCGGCTTCTCGCTCTACGTCCCGGAAAGAAAGACGTTCCGCTTACTTGCGACGGAGAGTGAGTTCTCGTCAGATTACTTCCGGGTTGGGCTGGAGTTAAGACGAGGAGAAGGCATTTCGACCTGGGTGTTCGATCATCAGCAGCCCGTCCTGTGCCGGGACCTTGAAAAGGAGCAGCAGTATCCAAACGACCGGCGTCACCTCGCGCACGGCATCTACTCCTACTGCGTGGTTCCTCTAATCATCAGGGGAAAGAGCATCGGCACTCTGAACGTGGCAAGCAGGACAAGGAACCAGTATTCAGAACGCGATCTAGAGTTCCTACAGGAGGTAGCGAGCCAAGTTGCGCTGGCTGTCGAAAACATGCAGTCGTATCAAGAGATCGCGGCGTTAAAGGCCAGACTGGAGAAGGAGAACGTTTACCTCCAGGAGGAGATCCGCACAGAGCATAACTTCGAAGAGATTGTCGGGAACAGCCCCGCTCTTCTGGTGGCACTGCGTAAAGTCGAACAGGTTGCACCAACGGACTCTACCGTGCTCATCTACGGAGAGACGGGAACGGGGAAGGAACTCATCGCGCGAGCGATTCATGACCGCAGCGCCCGTAAGGATCGTCCGTTGGTGAAGGTGAACTGCAGCGCCATCTCGGCGGGCCTCGTCGAAAGCGAACTCTTCGGTCATGTCAAAGGAGCATTCACCGGAGCCCTCGAGCGCCGGAGTGGTCGCTTTGCGCTAGCCGACGGCGGCACCATCTTCCTCGACGAAGTCGGAGAGTTGCCTTTGGAAACCCAGGTTAAGCTATTACGCGTTCTTCAGGAGCGTGAGTTCGAGCCGGTGGGCAGTAGCCAGCCTGTGCGCGTGAACGTGCGGGTTATCGCTGCTACAAACCGAAACCTGGAGGAGGCCATCCAGACCGGCAGTTTCCGCTCCGACCTTTTTTACCGCCTGAACGTCTTCCCCATTGAGGCACCCCCGCTGCGCGAGCGGCGCTCTGATATTCCTAAACTCGCAAGGTTCTTCTTGTCTCACTACTCGAGGAAGCTTAGCAAGAACATCGAAGGAATATCCCAGGATACGATGGACCGGATCTCCGGCTACTCTTGGCCCGGGAACGTTCGAGAACTGCAAAATATCATCGAGCGGGCAGCTATTCTGTGCCAACAGCCGATTCTCGAGCTGAACCCTGATCTTGCCCCGATTTCTGCGGGCGGAGTCCTCCCGCAGGCTCCGGAAGGACTTTCTGAAGCTGAACCGGCTCTATATTCACCTCCCGCTCTCTCCACTCTTACAGAAGTGGAGCGTGGGCACATCATGGCTGTGCTGAAGCAGACTGGCGGAGTTATCGAGGGACCGAAGGGGGCAGCGAAAATTCTAAATCTGCATCCTAATACGCTTCGCCACAGAATAAGCAAACTAGGAATCAAGCGTTCCACCCACCGCATATCGTAGTCTCCTACGAGAAAGCCTCGTAACGGGCTATCAATTATGGTGGGCTCACCTTCCGTCACATCATTCTTTCTCAGTACGATAGACCAGAAACTCAACAGCTCTCGCGAGTGGCACACGGCTTGCTCGTCATTATGATGTCCGATGAGAGGAATCTGAAATGGAAGAGCGAACCAGCCCCGGAAATTTTGAGAGTAGCGTCCTGCCACACCTCGATGCAGCATACAATCTAGCACGTTGGCTGACGCGCAATGAGCATGATGCACAGGATATGGTGCAGGAAGCGTACTTGCGTGCGTTCCGATTCTTTGGAGGCTTCCGCGGCGGGGACACTCGCGCCTGGCTGCTCCAGATCGTGCGCAACACCTGTTACACCCAGCTCCAGAATAACCGGCCACAGGAGCTAGCGACGACGTTCGACGAAGAAATCCACAGTGAAAAAAGCGGTTCCATGAACCCTGAAACGTTGCTGCTGCGGAGCCGTGACAGCCAGTTGCTCAGGCAGGCTCTGGAAGAATTGCCTGTGAACTTTCGGGAGGTACTCGTGCTACACGAGTTGGAGGGATTGTCTTACAGCGAGATTGCTGAGGTCTCGAACATCCGCTTGGGTACTGTGATGTCACGGTTATCCCGTGCACGCGAACGACTCCGGCAATCTCTCGCCAGTCTTCTGAGCAAAAACTCCGCAGGAGACGTTGGTCTGAGAGCGGTCTACTGAACTCGCTGAAGGTGACCTTCTACAAGATTTTCAAACCGGAGCTTTGGACAAAACTGTGGAACAGTGAAAGCGATTTCCCAAACATCAAATTAATCTCGCTTCAGATTTCCTGGCGCTGGTCTGAGGCGATCACGTAACTTTCGAACAAGGCCGAACTTTGAGTTGTTTCTCTTTCGCCCGTTTCTCGGATGACTTTACCGAGCCATCTTCTTTCCTTCCCATGACGAGGCCCCCTTACGGTGCTTTGGTAATTTGTTCTCCATCCATCGCAGCAAACCCTGACGCACATACGCGGGGTTAAACCCCAAAGCCTCACAGATATTTTCAAAGGAAAAAACCCAATCGCCATCCGCTTCGACGATCCACTCCTCCGCTTCCTCGAAAAGCCGCCTACTTCTTACGTTCTGTGTCAAGAGATTATCTTGGAAGCAGTGAATGGCATCTTCCAAGATCGCCAACATGAGCTTTTTCTCCGGCTCTAAGAGGGTCTTTCTGCGCAGAGTCCCAAAATAGTGGGCGGACAAAAGCGAGTCGGGCTGAAGAAGGGACCCAATCCTTTCGTCCGGTGTGAGGCCCGTTTGATCTCTCGTGTATGCTGACCTAGCTCTTTCCAAGTCCATGCTTCCACCCTCCTAAGCGGCACCCATATGTGCGTCGTCCGCCAGCACTGGCCGCTTAGACTGCAATACAACCTGCTCGAAATTACCATCGTTCACTTCCTCGATAAATTCAGTCATCAATCTTCTCCTCGTATGATCTCTTCGATGATGGCTTTCATCATGAATTCCTCGGCCGCAAGCTCGGCTCCTTGCCGATGCATCTCTGCCAAAAGTTTTCTTCCGTCGCTATCGATGAAGGTTACTGCCTTTAACACGGCCTTTATCGGCTGATCCCGGATGACTATTCGCTGCCAGCAGCCTTCCAATTCTTGAACCCACGGTCCTGCAAGTTTCCCCTCGAGTTCGAAAATTGTTCCCGTCGCGCCGGTTTGAGTGGTGATTTTCAACATAGACCAGAAGCCAATCTCATATGGAGTCTCCCTCTAAAAGAGAAACAAAGACTCCTTCTAGCTCGTCTTCGCCATCAAGCATCCCACGATCTACAGCCATCCTTTCGATGCCGAATCGATCAAACCAACCGACTGCTATAAGGTCACCCGGGTTGTCGTACAGTTCAAAGTAATCCGCCGGTCTTTTGGTGGTTGGGTCATCGTATACAAAAACCTCGCCTAGCGTTTGGCCGTCAACAACCAATGGAGAAGACGAGACCAGAGTGAGAGAATGTTGTTCCAGACCGGTAACAGACAGAAGAACCTCCGGCTCCGAGGCATTGTCCGCGGCTTCTAAAGACCTAGTTGCTATGAATCCAAGAAAGAATAACAAACCAGTGAACTCCAAGATCATGAAGATGATAAAATAGATTCTGTTTTTTAATGTCATGGTCTCTTTCATTCACTCGGCTAAATTTCAGTTCCACGTGACTTGTCTATGAAACACGAGCTCCTGCCCCTTCTCATCGGTGTCGATTACCAACAGAAATCTGAGTCCAAGTGGTTGAGACCGATCGGCATCCCCACCGGCGCTACCGCAGGCAAAAACCATGTCGGATTTACGAACATCACAGTAAACCTCCTCTCAGAAATGCATTTTCACTCGTTTTCTTTCATGGAAAATCTTCACTCGGTTGAGCAGGGCTTCACGCCTTCGCTTTGTGCGTTCCACACCGCTTATTCGTTGAAGTAGCCCGTCGATGCAGCCCAGTTAGTGTGGTATTTTTGGCACGCACCTTGATCGTAACTCTGAGCAGCTAGACAGCTGCACCCTTCTATGAGACTACCGACTACAAGCAGGG
>QHOM01000122.1 GCA_003218785.1 Verrucomicrobiota bacterium | reverse complement strand
CGCTGCGCTGCCAGCGAGCGCGCCTGCGCTGGTTAGAAACTTTCGTCGTGTAATCATATTATTCACCTGATTCTTTTCATTCCCTTTGAAGTGAAATGAACTTTCCAGTCAAACTGCCACCGACCGCCTTCTCCAGTTCTGCGCGCGCGACCCAGTAGTCACGCAACGCTTCGACAGATTCCGCGCCGGTTTTTACTTCCTCCTGCTTTGCTTGCAGGAGTTGAAATGGACCGATCTGCATCGCGTTGTATTCGAGTTGCGATTCTTCGGTCACCCGCGTGCGAGTCGGCAGCGCGGTGGATTTGAAATATTCAACCTGCCGTCGCGAGAGCAGCATCTTGTCGCGCGCCGCACGAACATCCGAACGAATGTCGGCGGCGAGCGCGAGATAGCGTTGCTCACTCTGACGCAGCTTGGCGCTAGAGCGCGCAACCGCCGCCTGACCTTGATTGAAGATTGGGATCGGCACGTTGACGCTCGGACCGACTGCGTATTCGCCGCTTATCTCGCGCTCGTAATGAGCGCCCACCTCCGCTTGCTGCAAAATCGCGTCGGCTCGCGCGATGCCAAGGCTGCGCGCTTGCGCAATGAATTCCTGTCGCGTCGCAGCGAGATCGAGCCGCTGCTGGATCGCACGCGACTCAAGTTGTGAGGTCGAGACTTCGCCGCCGGGGAGTTCAGGTAAGCGCGAGGCGACCGTCCAGTTGGTCTGCGCGCCAAAAGCGCCCATGAGCTTGTTTAATTTCTCACGGGTTTGCACGGCTTCGCTTTGTGCTTTGGACAATTCGATCTTCGCCTGCGCGTGCGAAGCTTGCTCAGTGGCGAGATCGAGATTTTTCAGATTGCCGGCCTGCTGCATGCGCAACGCTGTTTCCGCAGAACGTTCCGTCGCTTCCGCGACGGTTTTGCGAAGATCGACAAGTTGCTCGTCGCCTTGATGTTCGTAAAACGCGGCGCGCACTTCCGCTGCCGTTTTCAAAATTTCATGACCAACTCGAAGCTTGGCCGCTTCGAATTGCGCGGCGGCGATACGTTTGTGCAGTGGCAGCAACAAAAGGTCGATGAATTCTTTCAGCAGATCCATCTCCAGCGCCTGGCCCGGAAAACGGCGCTCGAATGTAAAGATTGGATTCCTGAGCAGACCGGCTTCGACCAAATCGGCCTGCGCGATACCAAGTTCCTCATACGTGGCCTGCAAATTGCGATTGTTGAGTAGAGCGACTTGCACCGCCGTGTCCGCCGTCAACGGATGACGAAGAAGTGAAGCAACTGCTGCTTGCGCTTCGGCATCTTGCGCAGTGCCGCGGTTCCATTGCACGCGTTTGCCAGTTCGCAGATGAACTGTGTTTGCGAGCTCCCGAAACGCAGGGTTTGGATCTACATGTGCGCAGCCAGCGAGCGCGACTGTTCCCGAAAGCAAGAAAAGTTTTCGCAGTTTCATTGTCCCCTTTCCATTTTTTTCAACGTCATGCCGCAGATCGGACATTTGCCCGGTTTGTCGGAGTGGATCTGCGGATGCATCGGGCATGTGTAAATGGTCGCGCCCGATTTCATTTCATCCGACTTTTGTTTCATCGCGTCGGAAGTTTTCTTCATCTCATCGGCGCCGCCGTGCTGCATCCCTTCGTGTTGCTTGCTCTCGCTACTTTCCGCCGTGCTCTCGGTCTGACTGAGTTCTTTTGCAATCGCAAGCGTTATCTCATCGCGCGCGAGGAGATTGCGTGGAGTTCTTGTATGACCACTAATTTGTGGATCGGCGGGGTTGCCAGGAGGAAGCGATGGCGGGTTTGATGCGCGGCCAATCAACCATTGTGCGCAAAACGCGGCAGCAAAAATTCTAATGCTCTTGATCATGATGGTGCTCCTCTCGTGGAGCGGTGGGTCGACCGCCGCATTCGCCACTTATTTTTGGATTTCCCCGCAGCTGATCATTTCCTTTCCGCCGTACGGATTGGCGATAGTTGTCGATGTTTGCACCCAATCCTTGTTTAGCATTGGGCAATGAGCGACGTGGTAGGTGCTTTGACCGGCGGCGAGCTTGACTGCTTTGTCGCTTAGTTTGCCAAACGCGGCGCGCGCTTCATCGAGCGAACTGCTTTTGCTCAAATCCGCGCCTTCGGGACCGAGATCAACCCCCGCTTCTTTTGCGCCGTCGAGATCATCGGCGACCAATGCGTCATGGGCTTTGCCATAAGCGGCGAGGAATTGCTTGTCTTGATCAGACAACGCTGCTTGCAGCGAAACGGCCAACGCCGTCGCTGCGAATAATGCTAAGACCGTTTTATAATTGAGTTTCATAAGTTAGTTTGGGTTTGGTTTGCGAAGGCGCTTGTGCGCATCCGCGTGGCGAATCAGAACTCCAGCGACTCGCGCAAAGTCGCGTAGAAATGGAGCGTTCATTACGGCCGAGCTAAACCTGCGACGGCAGGGGCTCGGTCGTTAGACGAGAGAAGGTGGAGCGTGAACGAGAATGCTCCGCTGCAAAACCGATTCCGCGAAGGAATCAACAAATGGTGGACCGATGTCGAGTTCTAGGGGTGTGCGATGAAGCCGCGCTTGGTTCGCAAAAATTATCTCGGCGATAATGGCGATTTGCGCCGGCAGAAAATTTTTACTCGCAACTTGAACAATCTTCGCATCACTGGTCACGGTTGCGCGGAGAAGCTTGCAACACGGCATTTCTTCCTCGCTGCTCTTCTTTGATGGTACTGGCTGATTTCCGTGACAATGCATCGGCGCCACAGCCGAATTGGTTTTGGCAATCAACGCGCCCAATGCGCAATGGTTGGAAATCGAAATCCAAGCCAGGCTAGTCACCATGACTATCGAGACTCGAATGAGCTTGTCGCGCGTCCGCTTCACAACTCTTTCTTCGATTAACCCAAAATCCAAAACGTTCAAACGTTTCCTGCGCTTATGCGGCTGCCTTGGCGGTTTCCATATCTTCGGTGTATTTACCGAACCGTGCTTTGCTGTTGCACAAGGCGCGGTGATGGAACGCTCGTTGCGCGTCGGCCACGTTCGCCGGATCACCTTTCCAGGCTTTGAGCACTGGGGCTTGTAGCGCGCGACCATAGGAAAAACTCAACTGCCACGGTGCCTGGTCCAGACGATTCATTACGTTGAGGTGCTCAGTGGCTTCCACATCACTTTGCCCACCGGAGAGAAACACAAGACCGGGGACAGCGGCCGGCACTACGCGCTTCATGCAGCGCACAGTGGCTTCAGCAACTTCCTGCACTGACGCTTGCTGCGAGCAATCTTTTCCTGAAAGCACCATGTTTGGTTTCAGCAGCATCGCTTCCAGTACAACACGATGCTCGTACAGAGCGTGAAAGACGCTTTCCAGTGTCTGCTGCGTGACTCCGAAATGCCTCTCAATTGTGTGCGCGCCATCCATGAGCACTTCCGGTTCGACAATCGGCACTAAATCCGCTTCCTGACAAAGCGCCGCATAGCGTGCCAATGCCTCCGCGTTCGCCTCTATGCATGTGCGCGTGGGAATGTTCTCACCGATCGTGATCACTGCGCGCCATTTGGCGAATCGCGCTCCCAGTTGCCGATATTCCGCCAGCCGCTCGCGCAATCCATCGAGACCCTCGGTCACTTTCTCGCCCGGGAAATTCGCCATCGCCTTGGCGCCTTTGTCGACTTTGATCCCGGGGATGATCCCTTGCTGTTCCAACGCTTCGACGAAAGTGCGACCGTCGCGAGTTTTCTGCCGAATCGTCTCCTCGAACAGAATTACGCCGCTGATAAAGTCGCCCGCGCCAGCCGTCGTAAATAAAACTTCGCGATATGCACGGCGGTTCTCCTCTGTCGAAGGAACACCGATACTCTTCAATCGCTTCTCGATGGTCGGCGAGCTTTCATCGGCTGCCAGGATCCCCTTGCCTTCTGCGACCAGCTTTCTCGCCACCGATTCCAAATTTTCGTTTTTCATAGTTTCTCTCCTTATGAATCATTTTTCGCTGCTCTCCACAATTACAACTAACATATTGGTCGCAACCTCGAAAGTTTTCACGGTTGATCAAAGTCCCGTTGCAAACGCAAGTTAAAACGTCTCGTGCTCGTAATCGTAATCATTATTCCCGATCGCGAGCAGGAGCAGGAACACGAGTAAGAGCAGGAAAGCGCTGAACGCTTTTCTCGACGCGCGGTCTAACTTGTGCTATACGCAAGTCAATGTTGAGCAGGATCATAATTTCGATGGCGATGGCTGCCGCGCTTTTCACGGCTCCGGTGGGTCTCGCCGCGCGATCATGCATCCTCTCCAACGCGCCAAGTCAAGAAGCTTGTCAGTCAAGTTGCTGCGCTAACAAAACCTGTTGCGCGACATCGCCAAAGAACACGACGTCGCCGTCGCAGCCGCTTGCGAAAGCTGATTCCAGTCAACAACTGAAGGCAACCGGCTTTGTCACCGCGCTGTCTTTCTCAAGTTGTGAAGCCGGCACCGAGCAGCTCCGGCTTGAGGCTACAGCACCGTCGGCGAACTCACCGGCGCGGCTGGCGCTGCTCTGCACGTTGCTCATTTGATCCAAGAACGCTGACGCTCGGGGTGTGCCCATTCACCGGCACGCCTGGACTTCAACCGTTCTCTTGGATCAATGAAAACAACTTACTCTTTACTATTTAATCTAATTTTAGCCTTAACTTTACGGACTGCGCTGGCGGGAGATAATGACAGTGCAGTTCGAGAGGGCCGTCTTTCGCTCGATGAGGTAACAAACGTCGTCCTCGCAAATAATCCGGCAATCAAAGAAGCCGAAAACCGCTGGCGCGCCGCAAAGGAGCGGGTGCCGCAAGCGGCCGCGTGGGACAATTTGAAAGTCGCTGGGGATTCGGAGTTCCACCGGTACATCAACGTTCCGCCCAACGCCTTTATGGATCAGTCGCTCACGGTCGAGCAACTGGTTCCGATCACCGGAAAAAACCTTGTGCATGCCCGCGCCGCAGCGGCCGAGGCGCTATCGATCTTTGAAGAAGT
>QHOM01000071.1 GCA_003218785.1 Verrucomicrobiota bacterium | reverse complement strand
GGCCCAGCAAGCCGGGTCTCCACGCGAGTTCTGCAAAGTATCTTGCTACGTCTCCCTACCTGGCTATGAGCCCCTGCTTCACGATAAGGCTTCCGCAGTAGGACTGAGAGGAATGTCGCTCATGATGTCATCATCCGCCTGAGGCCTGAGAGCTGGAGGGTGAAAGGATTGCGTTCCTTCCGGCGAGGTGGGCGGGACAGTGACTTCACGCTCCGGCGGAGAATCTCGCTGCTCTACAATGCATACGTAACCAGCGAGTCGCCCCAGGTACAGGAAATCCGCCACCGCGAAATAAAGCAAGGCCACCAGCAATACACCGCCGAGGACAACGCCGATAGGCAGTATCCCTACAAATGCCATGGGAAAGGCGACGACAGTGGTCGCAGCGATGAACGCGAGAATGTGGGCCAGAGAAAACCAGAATCCGACAGCTACGACTGGTCCTAGGTGTTCGCGACAGAGAACCACCGCAGCAGCGATCGCGCCGAATGTGTCCTGCTTGTCGCGCATCACGAACACCGATGCCAGCGATAGAAACCAGTTAAGCACCGACCACATCAACCAGACCAATACAAATAATGGCACAAACAGCAGGAAAACCAGGCCGGGCTGCGGGTCGGCATCCGAGAAAGCGAATCCTGCCAGAATAGCTGCTGCCACGACACCAAGTGATGTCGCCAGAATCAATGCGACCCGCAGCAGATTTAGCGCCATTAGTGAGCGCATCGACGAGTGTTGTTTTCCAGTCCACACGAAACGCAAGCGGCTTGCGTCGGGAACGTCATCGCTCCGGGGAGCGAACCAATCAAGCAGCGCCTTCAGTGTGGCTGCCCGTCCGAGCGACGCGGCTACGGTCCAGCCTAACGCTAAAGTAAAAAACAATACGATGGTGGCCATGACGAAGCGGAAAGCGCTTCCATGAAAGATGTGGGTTATGGCCTGCGAGACCAATAATGGTTGGCGACTGCGCAGCAACAGCAAGTCACCAACGCTGAGAGGCAGAGTGTCCAAGTACTCCAGGAGAGACAGGCCGAGCAGCAAGGAGGCCGCCGCACCGAAACTCCAGCGCCACGCAATTTCCCCGAGAGGGAGCGCCGGCTCCCGGAACACGGCCCGGAAACCTTCGAGCGTAGGAGAGTGTGGCGTCATCAGAGCCTGAATAGAAAACTGGCGAGGACCTCTACACCGTCAACGGATAACGACGTTCACCAGCTTGCCGGGGACGAGAATCACTTTGTCCACTTGCTTGCCATTCAAGGCGGCGCGCACCTTTTCATCGGCTAGGGCGCGCTCACGGACGAACTCCTCCTCGGCATCCGCGGGCACCACGAGGCGGCTGCGCAACTTGCCATTGATCTGCACAGGAATTTCGATCTCTTCTTCTTTCGCCAGCGCGGGATCGTACTTCGGCCACGGCTCACGGAGCAGGTTGCCCTTCTCGCCCAGCATCTCCCAGAGTTCGTGAGCGAGATAAGGAGCAAAGGGAGCGAGCAAGAGAACAAGGGTACGAGCAAGCTCCCTCCTTAGAGGAGGAAGAAGCTCTTTGTTCCCGGGCATTTCATAATCAATTCCCGGGGCAGCCTTGATCGTGTTTACTAACTCCATTACCGCCGCAATCGAAGTGTTGAAGTGCCACCGGCCCTCGAAGTCCTCAGTCACGCGTTTAATCGTCTGATGAAGTTTTCTTTGCACGGCTCGCGCTTCCGGAAATAAATCGGAGGGAACAGGCGCATTCCACTCGGACTGATCACTGTTGATGCATAGTTTGAACTTCACTAACCTGAGCGCTCGAGCCAGAAAACGAGAGATGCCCTCGACGCCCTCATCTTGCCAGTCAAGTTCGCGGTCCGGAGATGTTGCAAAAAGCGTGTACAGCCGAGTACTGTCTGCACCATACCGTGCGACCATCTCGTCCGGCGTGACCACGTTCCCCAAGCTCTTGGACATCTTTGCGCCATCTTTGATGACCATGCCCTGAGTAAAGAGGCGCTGCACTGGCTCATCGTTCCGCACTAGTCCCATATCGCGCATGACCTTGGTCCAGAAGCGCGAATAGATAAGGTGCAATATCGCGTGCTCAACACCACCGATGTACTGATCAATCGGGAACCAGTAGGCAACGGTCTTGCTGTCGAACGGAGCCTTCTCATTGTGCGCGTCGGTGTAGCGGTAGAAATACCAGGACGAGTCAACGAACGTGTCCATGGTGTCGGTCTCGCGCTTCGCAGGTCCGCCACATTTAGGGCACGTGGTGGTCAGAAATTCCGGCACGCGAGAGAGCGGTGAACCGCCGGTCAGCGTGATATCAACCTTGTCCGGCAAGATCACCGGGAGATCTTTCTCCGGGACTGGAACGATCCCGTCTTTATCGCAATAGATCATGGGGATCGGCGTACCCCAATAGCGCTGGCGCGAGATGCCCCAGTCTTTTAGCCGATAACTGACCGTGGCTATGCCGAAGCCTTGCTCTTCGGCGTGCTTCGACATTCTCTTGATCGCTTCTTCGCAACTAAGACCGCTGAACGGGCCGGAGCTCACCAGCGTGCCATCCAGCGCTGTGAAAGGAAGCGGCGGCTCAACCACGGTTTCTTCCGGGTCGGTTGCTCGGGCAAGTATCACTATGCGAATTTGCAATTTGTATTTCTTCGCGAATTCGTAGTCGCGCTCGTCATGCGCGGGTACGGACATAATCGCGCCGGTGCCGTAATCCATGAGGATGTAATTTGCAATCCAGATGGGTACCTTTTCGCCGTTATACGGATTAATCGCGCAGCGTCCGGTATTGACGCCGTGCTTGTCGATGGCGCCGACGTCGCCAACTTCTTTCGCCTTACGCTGCTCCGCAATCAACTGGTCGACTTGCCTGCGCAAATCGGGGTTGCTCGCGGTCAAGTCCGCCACGATGGGATGCTCGGGCGCAAGTTGTATCGAAGTTGCGCCATAGATCGTGTCCACGCGGGTGGTGAAAACGCTGATATTCGAACCGGTGCCACCCTCGAGCTTGAAATTCACCAACGTGCCTTCACTGCGGCCAATCCAGTTACGCTGCATGAGGCGCACTTTTTCCGGCCAGTCCTCGAGCTTGTCCAGATCGCCGAGCAATTCCTCGGCGTATTTAGTGATTCGCAGGAACCACTGCTCGAGTTCGCGCTGCTCGACAAGCGTGTCTTCGTGCCGCCAGCAACAGCCGTTGACGACTTGCTCATTGGCCAGCACGGTCGCGCACTGCGGACACCAGTTGACTTTGCTCTTCTTGCGATAGGCCAATCCGCGCTCGTAGAACTTGAGGAAGAACCACTGGTTCCAGCGGTAGTACTCCGGCAAACAGGTCGTGACCTCACGCGACCAGTCGTAGCCGAACCCAAGGCGCTTCATCTGCGCCTTCATATTGTCGATATTGTGCAAGGTCCACTCGCGCGGCGGCACGTTGTTCGAAATGGCCGCATTTTCCGCCGGCAAACCGAACGAATCCCACCCCATGGGATGGAGCACGTTGTAGCCGTTCATCCACATGTAGCGGGCGAGCGCGTCGCCGATCGCATAATTACGAACGTGGCCCATGTGAAGCACACCCGAAGGATAAGGCAGCATTTCCAACACGTAATACTTGGGCAATGTGGAGGTGGCTTCGGCGCGATAAAGAGAATCGTCCTGCTGCCAGCGCTCGTACCACTTCGTCTCGATGCGCTGAGGGTGGTAGCGCTCGTCGTCGCGGTAGTCGCGGGTAGCGGGTTTGTCGTCGTGCGGCATGAGAAACAAGAAGTTCTAAGCATCAATTCTACAACGAGGGCCGAATCACCACTCATTCGTGTTCACGAGACGCAGCTTGCTAGGTCTCGCCTGGGATCAATGCGTGGTTTTCAGGAGACGCAGCAAGCTGCGTCTCTACCGGGCGGTTTGGTTTTTCGGATTGTCTTTGTCGTGAATCCAGTTCGCTGGGTTATTTTGAATATAATCGCGCACGGCGTTGACTGAGGCATTTGTCCTGAGTATATGGTCATAGAATCTCGGTTGCCATGCGAAGTTCTGGAATCCATGTGCCTTACACAAACGAGTCACGCCTGACTTGTAAGAGCGGACGATTGATGACAAAGAAAGCATTGTTATAGCCGGTGCGCCTAACTTCGGCGTAGCCGGTGTGCCTAACTTCGGCGCATCCGGTGCGCCTAACTTCGGCGTAGCCGGCAAGCCATCAGCTCCGAGGCTGGCGGAATAGCAACCTCGGCCATCAATGGCGATGATAGCGTGCACGTGATTGGGCATTACGATAGCCAAGTCCAAGCGTACAGTCGAGTAGTGAAACGAGATGTTCTGTAATTCTGAGTCAGCGATTTGGCCAGCTAGGGACAACTTCAGATTTCCATTCTTTATTCCTCCGAAAAAACAGGCCCGCTTTTGCGTGCAAACGGTGACAAAGTACCACCCTGGCGAACCATAATCCCAGTCCCGAAGCCGCGTGGACTCGATCCGATAGGTGTTGCGATACAAGGTCATGAAAGCAGTCCGCGGTATTCGTAGAGACGGCGCTGTGTCGATTTCTAGTTCAAACAGCATGTACCACAAATCGATAGAGTTTTCCGTGCCTCACATCACACTATCGCGATTCGGAGACGCAGCAAGCTGCGTCTCTACCTAGCGGTTTGGTTTTTCCGATTGTCGTCTCTACCTGGAATTTTTGCAGGAGACCAGCTTTTTCAGCGCCTCTACATTCCTGCGATCATCTCCCGGCCTATCGATCGGGGTTTCCGCGATGAACGCAGCGTGCGCAAGTCCAGCTTTCCCTTTCCGATATGTTCGTGGCGGTCGAGATTCG